>PSLF01000005.1 GCA_040289475.1 Acidimicrobiia bacterium
GTCCTGTAGCTGGAGGGCATGTCCAAGACGCAACGAGGGGCTAGGGAGAGGAGGTGTTCTCTTCCGAGAGGAAGTCTGCGCTTGGCGGGCGGCTTTTCGGTACCAAACGTTTTAGAAGAGCGATCGTTCTATCGCAGCTGTTTGTAGGGAGGCTTAGGCGATGAAGCTAGAGTACGGGGCTCACGGTCAAGAGCCACGTAATTGAGTCGTTAATTTGACGCTAGGTAGAGCGACTTATTATTGTGCATTGCTTCATAAGCGCGTTTAGGTGTTTCGGTGTCATGAACCACCTGTCAAGAGTTGGGGCCCCGGGACCATTGACGGCCAAAGACGAACAAGCGAGGTCTGGTAGGCCGAGGTTCGCACCGCCCTCGCGCCGGCCAATCGAGGGCTTTGGTAATGCTCTTACCACTGCCGTGGAGATTGTCGTAGTCACAATTGTCGGATACGTTATTGGGCAGCGGGTGTGGGGAGCGTTTGGTGGCGGCGTAGGGCTGGTGTTGGGGGCTGTCGCGTCCTTCGTACGCTTGTACTACAGAGCGGGGTTCTACGAGTCACCCCTTGCGCGGTTGAAGCACGAGGGGGAAGGGCGAGATGCGTCAGTACCGGGAAACAGGCGTGATGAGTTCCCCAGAGATTCGAATACTTAAAAAGATAAGCATTGCCGCGGCGATTATGCTGCCTAGCGCAATTTTGGTCTCGGTTGTGCTAGGAGGGCGGCGAACAGTAGTTTCGGTTGCAATCGGGGGCCTTGTAGCCTTCCTTGTCCTAGCAGTCACTGCATATAGCGCGGCCATTTTTAGTGGGATAGATGACAGAGCTATTGCTGCATCCTATACACTGGGCTTCTTTGTGAAGCTCGCTATTTTGACCGCCTTGTTGGTTTTCATAAAAAAACTTGAGTATGTTTCAATTCATATTTTGGCAGTGTCGATGGGTGTTTCTTACTTAGCATTACTGGGGGTAGGAGCCATCGGGTATGGACACCGAGTTGAAAAAACGGAGTCATCCGTATCAGGTGAACCAGAGGTCGAAAGAACATGAAGATTCCTTCAATACAAGAGCTCTTCAATTTCCCACCGCTGGTTGAGGTCCACATAGGGCCATTGGATTTTTCTATCAATAGAATCGTCGTATTAATTTGGCTGGCAACGTGTTTTACTGCTGCCTTTTATCTGATTGCTTTTCGAAGGCCGAAGATTGTGCCAACTGGGTTACAGAATCTGGCTGAGGCAGTCGTTGACTTCGTTCGCCAGGGTATCGTGTTTCAAGTAATGGGACCAGAGGGAGAGCGGTTCGTACCTTTCCTGACGACACTGTTCAGTTTCATATTTACTCTCAACGTTTTTGAGATCACACCTCTTATCAATATGCCAGTTTCGAGTCGCATGGCTATCCCCATGCTCCTAACTCTCGTTGTTTATGTAGTTTTCAATTTCGTTGGATTCTCCAGGGGGCCAATCTCCTACCTCAAAGGCGTTCTCTTTCCTCCGGAAGTGCCCCTTCCTCTCTATCTGCTTGTAACCCCTATTGAAGCAATATCTGTTTTTGTTATGCGACCAGTTAGCCTTGCGGTTCGACTGTTTGCCAATATGGTGGCTGGTCATATTATTCTTGCAATATTTTTTGCTACTACGGCGGCCACTTTCTGGCCGATAAAAATCACTTCTCTATTCACACCACTGCCCTTAGCATTCTCGATAGTCCTTGTAGGCTTTGAGCTGTTTGTTTCCGCCCTTCAGGCGTATGTATTTACAATTTTGTCAGGCCTCTATATTGCTGACGCAATGCATCCGGCCCACTGATCGCAGCAGGATTGTGGTGTCAATGGTGAGGGACATGGAATCGGGTATACAGCGAAGGAACTTTTTGTAGACCGACCCATTGACTCGAGACTTATGTGGCGGAGAGCTAGAAACTAGAAAAAGGAGGAACGGCGAACATGGACAAAGCGGCCGCAGCGCTGATAGGAGCGGGGCTCGTATATGGACTCAGTGCCCTCGGACCAGGAATCGGCATCGGGATAGTGGTGAGCTCAGCGATCAATGCCATGGCCCGTCAGCCGGAGGCTGCCGGTAATGTCCGTACCACTATGTTTTTGGGGATAGCGTTCACTGAGGCGCTTGCTTTATTTGGTCTATTGCTCTCGTTCATTATTCAAGGTGCGAGCTGAGTTTGTGCCAGATTGTTCCAGCTAGAGGAACAACGTTGGGTAGCGCAGTGTGCAGCTTTTGGAAACAAACTTTCAAACGCGTTTTGATATGCACAGATATGTGAGATCATAGCTTATACAGGAGCAATTCTATGCGATCTGCTTTAGTAGTATTAGCGGCTGCTGCGGAAGGAAGTGCAGGAGGCGGAGGAGCCGATTTACTGCTGCCCCATACCGAAGAGCTTATCTGGGGAACTATTTCTTTTTTAGTTCTCTTAGGTGTCTTGCTCAAAATAGCTTTTCCAGCGGCAAAAAAAGCACTCCAACAACGTGAGGATAAAATCCGTACCGACCTCGAAAAAGCCGAAGAGGCGCGCCAGGCAGCTGACAGCTTGCTTGATGAGTATAGGTCGCGAATAGCTAAAGCGCGCGAGGAGGCAAACACAATTCTGGAAGAGGCCCGAAAGACTGCTGAGGGGTTGCGCAAAGAGATCCTCGCTAAGGCAGAGGCTCAGGCCAACGAAATTGTCCAGCGAGCAAGGGTCGAAGCTGAGAATGAGCGTCGACAAGCTATGGCCGACGTGTATCGGGAGGCAGGAAAAGTTGCCGTTGAGCTGGCTGAAAAGATAGTAGGAGAAGTGATAGATTCAGACCTCCAACGCCGGCTAGTAGAGCAGTACATCAGAGACGTTGAGGCATTAGCATCGTCGACAGAGTGAATAGACAGAGTGAATAAGGGATCAAGCACAGATTAATGATGGATACGTCAAGCAAGGCTTACGCATCAGCAATACTGGCTATCGCAAAAGCCGAGGGCGAGGTGAGTCAAGTTCAAGATGAACTGTTCAGGTTTGCCCGAATCCTGCAGCAGCAGGGAGAGTTGCGCATGGCGCTTACTGATTCAACTAGACCTGTGGCAGATCGTCAAAACCTCCTCTCGCAGCTGTTGGAGGGTAAGGTTAGCAAGTCATCAATGGCGGCTTTGAGCCTTCTTCTAGGATCCAATCAGATAAAAAAGCTAGATGAGATAGTGGAAGCCCTAGTGCAACTTGTCGCCGACGAGATTGATTGTGTTCCTGTTGAAATTGTAGTTGCAACACCCATCTCTGACGATGAGCTTGATCGGTTGGTTCGCGCACTTTCGAAAGTGTTGGGCAAAAAACTCACTCCCCACGTGTCGGTAGATCCTTCGATTTTGGGCGGCGTAAAAGCTCGTGTGGGAGATGAGATCTTTGACGGATCTGTGAGAGGCCGTTTGGAACGGGCCAAGCTGGCGATGGCATCGGTCCGAATGGAGTAGAGATGGCTGAACTAACGCTCAAACCTGACGAAATCGGGAAAGCACTTAGACGATATGTGGAGGACTATAAGCGTGGTGTCGAGGCCGAACAGGTCGGATTCGTAAGAGAGGCCGGTGACGGCATCGCCCGCATCACTGGACTTCCTAACGTGATGGCCTCCGAGCTTCTGGAGTTCTCGAACGGGGTAATGGGATTGGCCCTCAATCTAGAGGAGGACTCTGTCGGGGCAGTCATCCTCGGGGATGACTCCGGAATCGAAGAGGGAGACGTCGTCCGCTCGACCGGGCGCATTTTATCGGTGCCGGTTGGGGATGGTTTATTGGGACGGGTGATCAACCCTCTAGGAGAGCCTCTCGATGGCAAAGGGCCTATTGAGGCATCCGAGTACAGGCGGCTCGAAATTCAAGCTCCTGGCGTAACCGATCGTCAGCCGGTAAAAGAACCCCTTCAAACTGGAATAAAGGCCATCGACTCCATGACTCCTATTGGTAAGGGGCAGCGAGAGCTCATTATCGGAGACCGCCAGACAGGTAAGACGGCTATAGCGATCGATACGATCATCAATCAGAGGGACAAGAACGTAAAGTGCATCTACGTGGCTATTGGGCAGAAGGCATCTACGGTGGCCGGCATAGTAGATGCTCTGGTCGAGAACGGTGCCATAGATTACACGGTAGTAATTAACTCGCCTGCATCGGACCCGGCCGCCTTTCAGTATCTGGCACCGTATGCTGGGTGTGCCATTGGGAACCATTGGATGTACAACGGCGAACATGCATTAGTGGTCTACGACGACTTGTCCAAGCAAGCCGTTGCATATAGACAACTTTCGCTGTTGCTGCGCCGTCCCCCAGGAAGGGAGGCCTACCCTGGCGATGTGTTCTACCTCCACTCCCGGCTTTTAGAGCGGGCGGCCAAGCTCTCTGATGAGATGGGCGGGGGGTCGCTGACAGCTTTACCAATCATCGAAACCAAAGCCGGGGACGTGTCGGCTTACATTCCGACTAACGTGATCTCTATTACTGATGGCCAAATTTATCTGGAACCAGACCTTTTTTACGCCGGCGTGCGTCCTGCAATCAACGTAGGAATTTCTGTTTCCAGAGTTGGAGGCAACGCGCAGATCAAGGCGATGAAGCAGGTCGCTGGAAGACTCCGTCTCGACCTTGCTCAATACCGCGAGCTCGAGGCGTTTGCCGAGTTCGGATCCGAGCTCGATAGAGCTAGTCAAATGCAGTTAGAGAGAGGCAAACGGGTAGTCGAAGTGTTGAAGCAGCCCCAGTTTCAGCCTATGGCTGTTGAGGACCAAGTTATATCTCTTTATGCGGTTACAAACGGACACTTTGACAGCTTACCGGTCGAAGAGTGTCGCAGGGCTGAGGCAGAGCTGTTGGAGTTCGTACACCGTAACTATCCCGAGATCCCGAGTCACATCGCTACCGAGGGGACGCTACCAGATGATGTCTGTGCAACGCTTAACAAAGCCATTGAGCAGTTTCTAGGGTCGTTCACATATGACCAGACGGTTCCTATGACCCCATCTCAGGAAGAGCCCGAAGTAAGGGAAGAACTGGATCCTGGCCCGAGGCTTGGGCAAATCTGACCCGAACGAGCCACCTCGGTTGGTAGCAACCTTTGCTAGATAACTCAGTAGATTGGTAACCCTGTAGATAAAATGGCGACGGCGAAGCTAAGGCAGATTCGCAGGCGCATCCGGTCGGTCCAGTCGACCAGGAAAATTACTCGTGCCATGGAGCTAATTGCAGCGAGCCGAATTAGGAAGGCTCAGGCACGTGTCGAGGCAGCCCGTCCTTACGTACAAAGACTGGTAGAGGTTGTGCGCGATCTCGCCGCTCAGAGCGGTGTGGCCCAGCACCCGCTCTTGAGCGAGCGTGAGGATTCATCGGGAGTTCACGGGCTGGTTGTCGTGACTTCTGACAGGGGCCTTTGCGGGGCATACAACGCCAACGTTATGCGCCTATTAGAGGGGGCCATTGAGCGACTCGGTGGCATAGAGAACGTGTCGATATATGGTGTAGGTCGAAAGGGCCTCATGTATACGAAGTATCGAGGGTACCCGGTCGCGTACGAGATGGTTGGAGTTACTGACAAGCCTTCCTACCAGCAAGCTAAGTCACTGGCGGAGGTTCTCGAATCGGCGTACTTGTCTGGAAAGCTCTCTAGAGTAACCGTAGTGTATACGGAGTTTTACAATTTGGTTGTTCAACGTGCCGAGGAGTTCCAGCTTCTCCCCATTCCCAAGTCGGAGCTCGCTGGAGGAGAGGGTTTCAAAGGAGAGTTCCTATTCGAGCCATCCCCCCAAGAGATACTCAGTGCCTTGCTCCCACGCTATGTCGAGAGCCGCCTCTTTGCTGCTTTTCTCGAGGCCTCGGCATCCGAGCATGCTTCTAGGCGGAAGGCTATGAAAGCAGCAACGGACAACGCAGACGAGCTTCTTCGAGTCTTGGGGAGGATTCATGCTCGTGAGCGTCAGGCCGAGATCACGACCGAGATAGTGGAAGTAGTGAGCGGAGCTGAGGCACTGAAAGAGAAGCAGCTTGAGGCAGCTGGGCGAAGATGACTAGCTGGAGACGGTGGAGCATTCTGGGCAAGTGTAAATGATATGGGTGAAGTCCGGGGTGCAACGGCGGAGACGCTCCGCTGGCTTACTCCGTGCGCGCTAGTGAGCTACAGGCGTGACGGTGATCGAAAAGATTGTCCTAGCCGTTAGCTATGACCATGCAAGAGAGAGTGAGTCGATGAAAGAGGAAACAAAAAACAACGATCTTCCGGACGGACGCGTAATTTCCATTACGGGTCCAGTGATAGACGTGGAGTTCCCTCCGGGACATCTTCCAGAGATCAACACAGCGCTAGAGGTGTATCGCGAGTTAGAGGGGGAGCGAGAAAAAATTGTGTGCGAAGTCGCGCAGCATATCGGTGAGAACCGTGTTCGGGCGATCGCGCTCAGGCCGACCGATGGCCTCGTGAGAGGGGCGAGGGTAATCAACACCGGGCATCCAATCACGGTACCTGTGGGTCCGGAGGTCTTAGGCCACGTCTTCAATGTCATTGGCGAGACCATCGACAAGACGGCCATCGAGGTCAAAGAACGCTGGCCAATTCATCGTGAGCCGCCCCGATTCGAGGATATCGAGGCCAAGACCGAGATGTTCGAGACCGGCATAAAGGTGATAGACCTCCTCGAACCATATGTGAAGGGAGGCAAGATCGGCCTATTTGGAGGTGCTGGAGTTGGCAAGACCGTTTTGATCATGGAGATGATTTACCGAGTAGCCACTCACCATCAAGGTGTTTCGGTCTTCGCCGGCGTCGGGGAGCGCACGAGAGAGGGTAACGATCTGTGGCTCGAAATGAAGGAATCTGGAGTTCTAGACAAAAGCGTACTGGTTTTTGGCCAGATGGACGAGCCACCCGGAGTACGCCTTAGGGTAGCGTTGTCCGCTCTTACGATGGCGGAGTACTTCAGGGATGTGGAAGGACAAGACGTTCTCTTGTTTATTGACAATATCTTCCGTTTCACGCAGGCAGGCGCGGAAGTTTCGACGCTGTTGGGGCGAATGCCGTCGGCAGTAGGCTACCAGCCGACGCTCTCTGAGGAAATGGGTGAGCTACAGGAGCGGATCACGTCTACTAGAGGTCACTCGATAACGTCTATGCAGGCGATATACGTGCCGGCAGACGACATCACCGACCCAGCACCTTCTACGACTTTCGCTCATCTCGACGCAACTACTGAACTTTCTCGACAGATCTTTCAGTTGGGAATATATCCGGCGGTGGACCCGCTCGCCTCGACGAGCCGGATATTAGACCCGCGATACGTCGGAGAGCGTCACTATGGAGTGGCAAACCGGGTCAAGCAGATTCTCCAGCGATACAAGGATCTCCAGGACATAATAGCGATCCTCGGAATGGACGAACTCTCAGAGGAAGACAAGTTAACGGTCCAGCGTGCAAGAAAGATTCAGCGCTTCCTTTCCCAGCCTATGTTCGTCGCGGAGCAGTTCACCGGGATTCCAGGTAAGTTCACGTCTGTTGACGAGACGATCGAAGGATTCGAGATGATTTGCGATGGTAAGCTCGACGACTTGCCGGAGCAGGCTTTTTATATGGTAGGACCAATCGAAGAGGCCATTGAGAAAGCCAAGCAGATCGAGGCGGAGGCGGCTTGATATAGACCTGACTCTTTTGCCCGAGACTAGTTGTTCCGCAGCCTCCTTCGATCATGTCCTTTCCGGCCTTGGACGATCGCTTGAACGCACAAGAGAGCGAGAGCTGGATAGATGAGCTTTAGAGCTGAGGTAGTGACTCCCGAGTCCACGGTCCTCTCCGATGAGGCCGTCTTCGTGTTAGCTCGGGGTCTTGCCGGAGATGTCGGTATCTTGGAGGGACACGCCCCAATGCTCGTAGGATTGGGGACCGGTAAGCTCGAGGTTCACCGCCAAAACGGATCGGTAGAGAGATTCCTAGTTGATGGGGGATTCATGGAGGTTTCTCCTAATAAAGTCATTGTCTTAGCGGATGTGACCGAACACGAATCCGAGATAGACGTCGAGCTGGCGAAAAAAGAGCGAGATCGCCTTTTATCCCTGTTGGCAAGCGAGGAATCCGACATAAATCGGCGAAAGCTAAAAATGGCAGAAGCGAGAGTTGCATTAGCCGAGGAAGCTCGGGCCAGAGGCAAGTGAGGCCCGGACCGAACAGCCACTGCTTTTCAGCGGATCTCTATGGTCTCTATCTTCCATGAGCTTCCTTCGTAGGCAAGAGTTGAACGGATTTGTGCCTTGCCTGTGAATCCTCCCACCGTCACTGACAAAAAAAGCTTTTGACGGGGGCCGGTTCGTAGGACCTGCTGGTCCGTACGGTGAAATCCGGCAGGCGTACCCACCTTGGTTTGCACGTACTCTGCTATGGCCGAGAGAACTTTGTCGTCCATTGTTCCCTTTGCCTCTCCGGTGAGTAGCCCCGCCATCGATACAGTGTCTTTTCGGGAAGCAGCATCGATGAACTGTTCGACCACATCTTGAGCCCCTTCGGTTGTCGCCTTTTCTGGCGGCAGCCGGTGGGTAAGAAGAAGCAAGCACGAGCCTGTTGTTGCCCCTACAACCACGAGAGATGCAGCCAACGCTATTCGTAGCTTCATAGGAGTCGATGGTGTTGGCAGTCGTTCGATGTCGGTGTCTTTGGTAGTAAGCTTCACTGTACGCATGTTTTTTGAAGCCAGGGTCTTGACGCCAGTTCGAGAATCCTTTCGAGAGCCATGATCTCACAGCAAAAGCCCAGGGCAACGGGGGCCATCGGGATACTCACCGCGTTCATGCTCCTTCATCAGGCAGATCGTTTTCTAGTGGCACCACTGACTACTCCGATCATGGAGACTTTCGGTATCGGGGAAGATCTCATGGGGTTGACGGCGACTGCCGCAATAGCAGTCAGCATAGCTTTGCTTCCCCTTTGGGGATACTTCGGTGACAGGTTGTCGAGACCTTATGTAATCGCTGCTGCTTCATCGATTTGGGGAGTAACGACTGCGGCGAGCGCAATGGCGCCTTCATATAGATATTTTTTGGTTGCCAGGGCTTCCACTGGAATTGATGATGGTGCCTATCCCGCTGTACGCAGCTTGGTGGCTGATTATGTTTCGCCCGGGAAGAGGGCTCTAGCTTATGGAGTCTTGTCAGCGACTGCTCCGCTCGGGTACCTCCTTGCCGTAGTACTGGCTTTGGCGTTGCGGAAGCAGTTGGGCTGGAGGGGCTTGTATCTTCTCACGGGGGCTGCCGGGATACTCGTCGCCATCGTGATAGCCGTTCGTCTGCGCGAAATACGGCGTGGGGCTGCAGATGCCTTGGCTTTAGGAGTCCACCAACAAAAGGGACAAGTAGCTCGGGAACTTCCGACCGATCCTGATCCTGTGAACCAGTTTTCCTGGGCGGAAGTTGGCAAACTCGTTAGGAGACCGACGTTTTTGATCCTGGTGGCCCAGGGATTTTTCGGAGTCTTTCCTTGGAACGTCATTGCTTTTTGGTTCTTTAGGTATTTGGAGGTAGAGCGAAGACTTTCTGAATTAGCGATATTGACGGTGATGACAACCGCCATTTTGGCTATGTCGGCGGGAAATCTCATCGGGGGATGGATTGGAGATGCCGCAGACTCGCGAGTTCCAGCCGGCAGGATAGCGGTGTCGATGACTGCAGTGTTGTCGGGTTCGGCGCTGCTGTGGGCCACGCTGTCTGTGCCACATGAAAAACTCGTTTTATTCGTGTGGATGACAGCACTTACTGCCTTTGTAATCCCAATTGCCGGGCCAAATGTTCTAGCGACTCTGATGGAAATCTGTCCACCCGAGATACGAAGTACAGCCTCTGCGGTGCAGAGCTTCATGGAAGGGAGTGGCGCATCCTTTGCTCCACTCGTTGCAGGTGTCGTAGCCGTGCGCAGCTCCCTTGAGACAGCCATCGGCGTGGTTTCAATTGTCGCTTGGCTGGTGTGTGGCCTTCTGTTCGGACTGGCATTCTTTACGCTTGCGAAAGATAGACAGGCGGTAAGAGAACAACTTTTGGCTCGTCTAGAGTAGGCTAGCCTCAGTGTCGTGACCCACTATTCACCTAGACCTCCAAGGTGAATCGTGGACATATTGAATAAGACTTCCCGAGCAGTCTAGCTGGTGTTGCATACGGAAATGGCTGATAGCATCGAAACAGGCTTAGCGCTTCCGGCGAGCTGCTGGATGTCAGGGGATGATCGGCGATGAGCGTAGAGAAATACTCAGAAGATCAGGCATATGCGAGATGGAAAGAGCGCTACGACAGCTCCCCAAAGCGGGACGACGTTGAGTTCTCGACGCTGTCGGGTATTTCTCTCGAACCTCTCTACACGGTGGCTCACCTTGGCGAAGACCTAGTCGCTCGACTCGGATTTCCAGGAGAGTTTCCGTACACGAGGGGGGTGTATGCATCCGGTTACCGGACCAAACTGTGGACGATGCGGCTGTTTTCTGGTTTCGGTACAGCCGAGGATACTAACGAGCGGTACAAGTTTTTGCTGGCACATGGGGGAAGCGGTCTGTCGGTCGCATTTGATCTCCCTACGTTGATGGGGAGGGACTCGGACGATCCCCATTCTCTGGGTGAAGTGGGGCGCTGCGGCGTGGCGGTGGACACCGTAGAAGACATGAGGGTCCTCTTCGACGGGATCCCTCTCGGCAAGATAACTACTTCGATGACCATCAATTCGCCGGCGGCGATCTTGTTGGCTATGTACGTCGTCGTGGCTAACGATCAGGGATTCGGCGCCTCTGAGCTGGGTGGGACTATTCAAAACGACATTCTAAAAGAGTACATCGCGCAAAAGGAGTACTACTTTCCGCCAAGACCATCACTGCGGATTGTGGCGGACATGATCGAGTGGTGTTACCAGGAAATGCCCAAGTGGCATCCCGTTTCGATATCCGGCTACCACATCCGGGAGGCAGGATCTACTGCACCACAAGAGCTAGCCTTTACTTTGGCCGATGGCTTCGCGTATGTAGAGGCAGCCCTTGCGCGCGGTATGAAAGTCGACGACTTTGCTCCGCGACTTTCGTTTTTCTTCAACTCCCACATCGACTTCTTCGAGGAGATTTGCAAATTTAGGGCTGCGCGGCGGCTATGGGCGAGATGGATGCGGGATCGCTACGGCGCACAAGACCCCCGATCGCAGATGCTGCGGTTTCACACCCAAACTGCGGGGTGCTCTCTTACGATGTCCCAACCTGAAAACAACATTGTGCGAACGACTGTCGAGGCGTTGGCGGGAGTGCTGGGCGGTACCCAGAGTCTGCATACTAACTCGATGGATGAGGTGTACGCTCTTCCTACCGAGAGTGCTGCAGAAATTGCACTACGGACCCAGCAGATTCTGGCTTACGAAACGGGCGTTGCCTCTGTTATAGACCCGCTCGGCGGCTCTTACTTCATTGAGTCCCTGACTGACGAAGTAGAGAGGCTTGCCGAAGATTATCTGAAAAAGATCGATGAGATGGGTTCTGGGTCGATGCTAGAGGGGGTAGTGAGGGGCATAGAAAACAACTACTTCCAAAAAGAAATTGCCGATGCTGCTTACGAGTACGAGAGACAGGTTGTGTCGGGTAGGCGGGTTGTGGTTGGAGTTAACGCTTTCACTGAATCTGCCAGGCCCCCGATAGAGATCCTCAGGATAGACGATGACGCCGAGATAAAGCAGCAGAAGCGGCTAGCGGAGGTGAAGGCATCGAGAGATCCGAAGACACTAGAAGTTTCTCTGAAGAAGGTTGAAGAGTCCGCTAGGCAGGGGAGTAACCTCATGCCACCGATCATCGAGGCGGTGAGGGCGCAGGCAACCATTGGAGAGATCATGGAAACACTCGCCAAGGTATTCGGGCGCTACGTGGAGGATCCTGTATTGTGATCGTAGGAAAGCCCGGAGCGGCGATTGCAGAAACAAAAGATGGCGTTGCCTGGGTTGCCCTAGACCGCCCCGACAAGCGAAACGCTCTCGATGGCAGTGTCTGGACTGCACTGGGAGAGATAGGACAAGAGCTCTGTCAAGATTCTTCGGTTCGCGTAGCAGTCGTCTACGGAAAAGGAAAAAGTTTCTGCGCCGGCCTGGATCTTTCGGTTTTTGGGTCTCCAAGCTCAATGCTACTTTCTGGTGTCTTTCGGGAGTCCTCTGTTGAGGCTCCGAGTCCAGAAGAGACAGGGGATTCGATCGAGAGGTCTATCCAGAGCCTTCAAAATTCGATAACCTGGCTTTCCACAGCTCCCTTTCCAACCATTGCCGCGGTGCATGGCCATGCTCTAGGAGCGGGATGGCAGTTGGCGTTGGCTTGTGACTTCATCGTTGCGGCACGGGGCAGCCAATTCGGGATGTTGGAGACGCGCCTCGGGCTAGTTCCCGATATGGGAGGAACCGCTAGGCTCGTCCGAAACGCGGGAATCGCTGCAGCGAAATACTTGATTTTTACAGGAAAAAAGGTAAGAGCCGAAGATCTGTTGTGCCTGGGGCTGGTTGCCGAGATTGTAAACGAAGACGTTCTTATGAAGCGGGTCGGAGAGATCGCTCAAGACTTCTGCGAAAGATCCCCCACAGCGCTCAGAGAAGCCAAGCGCCTCGTAGAAGAAGCATTCTTGCAGTCTCTGCACCAAGCTTTGAAATCGGAGGCGGCTGCTCAAAAGTTGTGCTTACGATCCCCGGACTTTGCAAAGGCTGTCTCGGCATTCTTGCAGAAACAACGGGCGACCTTTTCTTCAGAGCCAGCAGAACGCTGAATAGGAGCTAGCTCCCGAGGTTGGTAAAATTTTTGCGGCGATGGAGTCCGCCCCCAACTGCCCTGTGCTGATGACTCCTAGCAGATCGAAGCGTTTTAGGAGGTGTCAGCATGGGCTATCTCTTATACGTCGCCGTCGGGGGTCTAGTCGGCTCTGTTTTGAGGTATCTCGTCAACCTAGCGGTGATGCGGGTTGGAGCCCTTGGCGGATTTCCTGTGGCGACCGCATGTGTCAACATCTTGGGCTGCATGGCGATCGGGGTGGCCTCTCACCTCGCTGCAAATGGGGGGATCCCCTCTCCGGCAGCGAGAACCTTCATATTCGCGGGCCTTTTAGGTGGTTTCACAACTTTCTCGGCATTCGCTAACGAGACAGGAATCCTTTTTAGCGATTCAGCTCCCTCTCTCGGGCTGTTGAACATTTTGGTAAACGTTGGAGGTGGGCTGAGTGCCGTGTGGATTGGAAGAGCTTTAGCTTCGATTTTTTTTGAATGAGACCATTTCTTAGTCTTGTTCGAATCGTTGTAGTGTCGGGAGGCAGTGTTGTGCCCAGGTTGGCTCGCTGGTGGTTCTGGGCCGTCATGCAAGCCGACCGGAGCTGCTTTTTCTTGCTGGCCCAACCCTTTGGGAGGTGATATGACGCCAGTAATCTACGAGCCTCTAGAAGTCGCTGCCGCTGCTTTGTTGGAGGAGAAAAGGGACCTAAGTTTCGACGAGGCGATGGCCGTAGCTGAGCTGCCCGACGAAGCGCTTCCGTCCATAGTTGCCCTCGCTCACGCGGTTCTCATGGATTCGTGTGGACCGGGCGTTGCGCTCGAGTCCATTATCTCGGCGAAGACAGGCGCATGCCCAGAAGACTGCACTTTTTGTTCGCAGAGCGCTCACTACAGTACTCCGATCAAGGTTCATCCGATGCTCGATGCTGACACACTGCTGGCTGCTGCTCTGGACTCTCAACGGTTGGGAGCGACTCACTTCTGCATTGTAGTTGCGGTGCGCGGCCCCGACAGGAGACTGTTCGACAAAGTTCTCGAGGCTGTAGCTAAGATAAGGTCCGAGACTTCGATTGAGTTGGCCTGTTCGTTAGGGATTCTCACACGCGATCAAGCCGTCTCTTTAGCCGAGGCGGGGGTTGCGACGTACAACCACAATCTGGAGACTGCTCGCTCGTTCTTTCCCAATATCTGCACGACGCACACGTACGAAGAGAGAGTTATGACATGTCTATATGCAAAAGAGGCGGGGATGGACTTGTGTTCAGGCGGGATTCTGGGCATGGGGGAAAGTCTTCGTCAACGAGTGGAGTTCGCATTCGAACTGCGGAACCTTGATCCAGTAGAAGTCCCTATCAATTTTTTGGATCCCAGACCGGGGACGCCCTTAGCTGGAATGCCGCTTGTGCGTCCTACGGACGCCGTGCGAGCCATTGCCCTCTTCAGACTTGTCATGCCAGAGGTTCTACTTAGGTATGCAGGCGGTAGGGAGGTCGTTTTGCGTGAGCTGCAAGCGTATGGGCTAGTAGCCGGAGTCAATGGACTTATCGTAGGAAACTATCTGACCACACTGGGGCGTCCTGCAAACGAAGACCTTCAGCTTCTCGAGGATTTGGGGAGGCCAGCAATTAGCCAGGATTCGATGTCCTCGCGCATCAAGTCGGAGAAGAACCGTAGGATGCGTCATTTGAGGGTGGAACCTCGAAAGGAGGATCTCGTGACGTCCGAAGGCGTAGTTCTTGTCGAGCCGGGAAGGCCGGTGCGCTACATTCCGCCGGGGATCCCTGCTTCGACCAGCCAAACGGAGAGGTAGCACACGATCTGTGATGAAACCTAACAGCCGCACTCAGCGGCTCCAGCATAGCGACAAGCGTTACTTGTGGCACCCCTTCACCCAGATGAAGGAGTGGCTCGAGAGCGAGCCTTTGGTCATCGAGTCCGCCGAAGGATGTCGTCTCCTAGATTCTGAGGGTAATTCATATCTCGACGGCGTCTCGTCGCTTTGGTGCAATGTCCATGGACACCGACATCCTCGGCTCGACGCAGCACTACTGGGGCAGGCTAACAAAGTTGCTCACTCCACACTCCTGGGACTTACCAACCCCCCGGCCATCGAGCTTGCGGAGAGGCTCGTTGAATTGGCCCCCGAGGGGTTGACTCGGGTTTTTTACTCGGAGAACGGTGCGTCTGCGGTTGAAGTAGCTCTGAAGATGGCTTTCCAGTACTGGCGCAATCTCGGCGAGAAACGACGATCCCGCTTCGTGGCACTGGAACTCGCCTACCACGGAGACACTCTCGGAGCTGTGAGTGTGGGGGGTATAGAGGAGTTTCACGCTATATACAAGCCTATGCTTTTCGAGGTGCTGAGAGCTCCGACGCCCTATGTTTACCGTTCGACCCTCGGCTCCGGCGATCCGGAAAGCTGCCGGGACGCGTGCCTTTCGAGACTGGAAGCGACTCTAGAGGCCCACCAAGAAGAAGTTGCCGCTGTCATAGTCGAGCCTTTGGTACAGGGGGCAGCAGGAATAGTCGTCCACCCCGATGGATTTCTTGCAGGCGTCAGGGACCTGTGTGACAGGTATGGAACCTTACTGATCTGCGACGAGGTCGCTACAGGCTTTGGAAAGACCGCTCGCATGTTCGCTTGCGAGCACGAGTCGGTCTCTCCTGACCTGATGGTTCTCGGCAAAGGGATAACTGGAGGATATCTTCCACTGTCGGCAACCATGTGTACCGAGGCGATATTCGAAGCGTTCCTCGGTCCCTACGAGGAGATGAAGACTTTCTTCCATGGGCACACCTACTCTGGAAATCCGTTGGCATGTGCGGTGGCTATTGCCAGTTTGGACGTGTTCGTAGAAGAACGAGTCTTGCAGTCCTTACCGGCAAAGGTGACAGCTCTCGCAGACAAGCTAGCCAGGTTCGATAGCCATCCCAATGTGGGAGACGTCCGGCAGAAAGGGCTCATGGCAGGTGTGGAACTGGTCAGAGATAAGCTCACCAAAGACCGCTTCGACATCTCGCAGCGGGTAGCGTGGCGGATCTCTATGGCGGCGAGAAAGCGCGGGGTCGTAGTAAGGCCCTTGGGAGACGTACTCGTTTTCATGCCGCCGCTCTGCATCTCAGAGCCAGAAATCTCCGAGCTTGTCGAAGCTGTGTATGATTCGCTCGAAGAGGTGCTCCCTGTATGACTTCTCTCGAGCGCACTAGCCCCACGGCGTGGATAGGCGCTGAACTAGCTTCGCTCAAGGAACAATCATTGCTTCGCGTATCGTACGAGATCGAGCACCGCTTTGGATGCGAGATCTCCTTGGGCGGAAGAAAGCTGTTGCTCGCCGCTTCCAATGACTACCTAGGGCTGTCAACCGATCCACGTGTGCGGGAGGCCGCAGCCGATGCAGCAAGGCGGTGGGGCGGTGGCTCGTCGGCATCCCCGCTGGTCTCTGGGTATAGCGAGCTGCAGAGCCAGTTAGAAAGTGAAATTGCATCCTTCAAGGGATGCGATGACTGTGTGGTCTTTTCCTCCGGATATCTGGCTAACATCGGTACCATTACAGCGCTCGTGGGCAAAGGAGACGTCGTCTTTTCGGATGAACTAAACCATGCCTCCATCATCGACGGCTGCCGGTTGTCCGGGGCGGAGATCCGGATTTTCCGCCACTCTGACCCAGAGAACCTTGACACTCTTGCGAAAAAGGGCGGCTATCGTCGAGGTCTGATCGTGACCGACGGGGTTTTTTCAATGGATGGCGACTTGGCGGATCTGCCGGCTATCACAGAGGTCGCCGAGCGCTATTCCCTCATGACAATGGTGGACGATGCCCATGGGACGGGTGTGGTGGGTCCGACGGGGAGAGGGACCGCGGAGGCGACGGGGCTCGAAGGCCAAATCGACATAGTCATGGGAACGTTGTCAAAAGCGCTCGGGTCCGCGGGCGGATTCGTATGCGGCTCGAGCGATATCGTGTCTTGGATTAGAAACCGTGCTCGCTCTTTCATCTTCGATACTGCTCCTGCCCCAGCAGCACTGGGAGCGGCTCGCGTCGCCCTTAGGATCGCAGAAGAAGAGGAGTGGCGCCGCGAGCGGCTGCGCAGCATGAGAGATGAGATCACACGCTCTCTTAGCGCCGAGGGCATCGAGCTACCAGCCTTGGCGGCTGCCATCGTTCCTCTCGTAATAGGCGATGCTGAACGTGCACTACGCGCGGCTGATTACCTCCGGGAGTTGGGAGTGTTCGCTCCTGCGATTCGTCCTCCTTCAGTTCCCGAAGGCACCTCTCGCATAAGACTTAGCCTTATGGCCACATTTGACAACTCCCATAGGGAACTGCTCGTTACGGCAGTAACAGAACTCGCACGAAGGTACATGACCGAGCCAGCGGCTCCCGTGTGTGGCGCTACCGGGCTCAAAGGAACCAATACATCTTGACCGACAAGCCTGCTTCTCCGGTGCTCAACGCTGGGAAGGCGATCTCAGAACCGGCGGTGTTCGTTACAGGAACAGACACGGGTGTGGGCAAGACAGTGGTCTCTGCAGTGCTCGCGGTCGCGGCTGCAGCGAGAGGTGCCCAAGCCGGTTATCTAAAACCTATCCAGACTGGAGTGATAGACCGCGCGGACGATAGTAGCTTCGGGCATCCAATTGAGGGCCTTGAGGGCTCTTATTCACAAAGCTCGGACGCTGCTTTCGTAGCCGCTGCTGCTAAGTCTGCGGGAGTGTATGTGGAGACTAGAACGACATTTTCCTTTCCTCTCCCAGCAGCACCATCTGTTGCCGCTCGTCAGGTTGGTAAAAACGTGGAGCTGAGCGAGGTTTTCAAAGACTTCGAGGAGCTGCAGCAGCGTTGTGACTTTGTTGTTGTAGAGGGGGCAGGAGGTCTGTTGGTACCGCTAGCGGACGGCTTTACAATGGCGGATCTTGCCTGTGAACTAGGTCTTGCGTGTCTAGTAGTTGCAAGGCCGGGTCTCGGTACTCTGAACCACACTCTATTGACGGTGGAAGCAGCACTTAGAAGAGGAGTATCGGTAGTAGGAATAGCGTTTTCCCGGGTACCTTCTAAGCCAAATATAGTGGAGCGAACCAACCTTGAGCTCGTTCCAAAGCTAACCGGGTTGGAGACCCTTCTTGTTGTTCCCGAGGACCCAGGACTGGATGTGGATTCCCCGCGTGTGGGCTCTGTTGTAGAGCTAGCGCGCCAGATGCCCAAAGGATTCAGCTCTCCCAAAAATGCCTGAAAGACTGAAAAGCCTTAGTGCATATGCGAGCGCTCGCTGAACACGTCGATACAGAAGCGGGGTAGAGTATACCCGTATCAGTCAAAAGTATTAGTTCCGGTGTCCCCCCCGGGGTCTTGGGAGGCTTGACAGGGTTGCGGCTGCGGCAGACTCGATCTGTCCTCAATCAGTCTTAGAGAGGAGGCAGACTACAATGAGCGACTCGGTTAAAGACGTCGAGTACCGATACACCGTTGTACAGGACGAGCCGGGAGAGGGACTTCGAGTGTTGGAGGCTTTGAGAAACGGTGGTGTCAACCTTTTGGCCGTGCTCGGATTTCCTCTTGGGGATGGTCGATCTCAGATTGATCTGGTTCCGGAAGACCCGGAAGCTCTAGTCGCCGTGGCTGAGCAAGCGGGAGTGCGTCTTAGCACGCCAAAAAAGGCAATTCTCATCCAAGGTGACGACAGAATCGGCGCAGCCGAGGAACATTTGCGTAAGCTAGCGGAGCACGAAATAAACGTGACGGCAGTGGCTGCTGTGGCGGCTGGCTCGGGCCGGTACGGCATGGTTCTGTGGGTCAAGCCAGAAGATTACGAGCGGGCCACCAGGGCACTGAGCGAATAGCCTACGCGTTTGAAGATCTCGAAGTTTGTTTCGACCTCTGTTTTAGATCTCAGGGATCGACTTGTTTTTTCATCTCCGGGTTTTGGAAAGCGGGGGTCATTTCTATAGAATGTCAACGTACTTTATTGTAGTTGGAGTGTCCGTGAATCACTCAGGCTTGACGAGTGTCGCTAGCTCAAACACACACACACGATCGAAAGGAAGAGATCCCATGCGCAGACTCTCAGCAGCATCACTGTTGATAGCAGTACTACTACTAGTGGGTTGTGGCGGACAAAAACCGCAAGCTTCACAAGGGACGACTCAAGGGGGAAGCGGGTCATCCATTACCGTTGAGGCCACGGAATTTGCTTTCAAGCCCAAAGAGATAAGCACGTCGGCCGGGACGAAGACGATCGTTCTCAGCAACAAAGGTTCGATAGAGCACGATCTCACGATAGATTCACTGAACGTACACCTACCGCACGCCAGCCCAAACTCTACCCAGACGACCACCGTCGATCTCAAGCCCGGCAAGTACGAGTTCTACTGCAGTGTCCCTGGGCACAAAGAGGCTGGCATGATCGGAACGCTCACAGTGAGCTAATGAAGTGGTCACGCTGCTGAGGTAAGGATCCCCAATTTACTTGGAGAGAGTGCCAGGCAGTTTGTGAGTTCTGGGGATTAGGAGGCAGCTATGGAACCGGAGGTGCGCACGGCAGGGTCGCTTCGGGCGGAGCGTTGGAGAGTACTCGTCCTTGTGTTGTTTCTAGCGCTTCTTCTCTCATCCTGTGCGCAAAAGGACCGGGTTGCTACTCCGATCCCGGATGTCACACCTGCAGCTACGATTGACCCGAACGCCAAACCCCCTGAGGGATGGAAGCCTTTCGACCCTAGGCTTCAGCCTTCTCCTGGCGGTAAAGAACATGTTTTGACGATAGAGGCATCCGAAGACGTAATTGAGGTCGCCCCGGGGGTCAAGCAAGAGATGTGGCTGTTCAACCACACATATCCTGGACCCGTTCTTAGGGGGAAGGTTGGTGATGTTTTTACGATAACGCTCGTGAACAAAGGTAAGCTAGGCCACTCAATCGATTTCCACGCCTCCAAGGTCGCTTGGGATGACGAGATGCGTACAATTCAGCCGGGCGAGAAACTTGTGTACCAATTCGAGGCGAAGCACGCTGGGGTGTTCATGTACCACTGCGGCACCCCCCCAGCTCTGCACCACATTGGGAATGGAATGCTCGGAGCGGTAATCATTGATCCTCCTGCTTTGCCCCCGGTGGACAAAGAGTTTGTCCTAGTTCAATCCGAACTGTATCTGGGTCCTCCGGGAATGCCTGGAAGCTACACGAAGATGCGTGACTTCAACTACGACACAGTGGTTTTCAACGGCTACTACAAGCAGTATCTTTTCTCGCCAATTCGCGTAGAGCCTGGGGAGCGGATACGAGTCTGGGTAGAAAACGCTGGACCTTCCGAGAACTCTTCTTTCCATATAGTCGGGACGATCTTTGACACTGTATTCAAGGAGGGATCGTATTTGCTTCAGCCGGGGCCAGCGAAAGGAGGGGCTCAGGCACTCGATCTTCAGCCTTCCCAGGGAGGGTTCGTCGAGTTTACTTTTGATGAACCCGGGCAGTATCTGATCGTGACCCACAAGTTTTCTAACGTAGACAAAGGTGCGGTCGGGGTATTCCAGGTTGGAGAACCTGGCGCTCCCAGAAAAGCTGCTCAGGTCGGTCAAGCCTGATAGCCTGCGGCGATTTAGACAGGCGGAGCTTAGAGAGGAACCACCCCAGGTCCGTCATGGGTCGCACGAGAGTCGGGCGTCATGGCTTCCATAATCAATTGGTCTAGCCGCTCGGACAGAAGCGATTCGTACCTCATCTTGACCAATGAGTGGGTCCAGGGGTGGGTGAAGATGTAAAACTTCTCCTCTCTTAGGGCGTCCACAACAATGGATGCCACTTTGCTTGCGTCCATTCCGGCTGCAATGACCTGCCTGGCAGAGTCCGACGAGGTCCACTTTGGGGACGCGCTGTGGGACAATTCCGGCGGTCGGTTCCGCTCCGATTCCGCGATGCGGGTGCGCACAAAGCCCGGGCAGAGGACCGAGACTCCTATGTCATGTCCGGCCATGCGGAGGTCGTAAAAAAGAGCTTCGGAAAGAGCCACGACTCCGAACTTAGAAGTCGAGTAGATTCCCAGCTGTGGCCCCGAGACAAGACCAGCCACCGAAGCCGTATTGAGGACATGACCTCGTTCCCCTTGCTCGATCATTCGCGGGACGAATGCTTTAACTCCGTGTATCACCCCCCACAAGTTCACGCCCAATATCCATTTCCAGTCTTCGAGAGTGCATGACCATAGGGCACACCCAGCACCAACCCCAGCGTTGTTGCACAGCAAGTTCACCGCTCCAAATCGGTCGTAAGCCAACTCTGCTAGTGCTTCGACATCTTCGTATCGAGAGACATCGGTCTTTTTGGCGACCACGCCGGCTCCCGCTTTCTCCAAGTCGGCTCGGGCTCTCTCAAGAGCTGGTTCTTCTATGTCGGCGAGCACGAGGCGCATTCCTTCCTCGCTGAATCTCTTAGCCAGCGCGAGCCCGATTCCAGAGGCAGCGCCCGTGATTACGGCTGTCTTTCCCGCGAATTCTTTCATTCGAGCATGCTCCTCAACTTATTCCACTACATAAGCGAAGCGTCGCTCCCCATCCACATGTGTCAGATAGGAGAGGTACTTTGCAGGCGGATGCGAGACGTAGGTGAAGAAACGCACGCCAAGAGAAACTTTGAAGGTGTCGCCGCTCACCTGCGTAGGAAGAAAGGCGGAGGTGGTTTGAACGGCTCGAATTCCTCCGCTGCTGTGGTCAGGGCGATCTCGTCTTCTTCGGATAAGTCGATGTCCGCCGCCTCAGCGTTTTTTTTCACTTGTGCCTCGCTAGATGCTCCCGGGATGGCAATTGTGTTGGGTTTTCTTACGAGCCATGCGAGAGCGATCTGAGAAGGCTCCGCGTTGTATTTTTTAGCGACCTCTCGAAGAAGGTCCAAAAAGGGAGCTGCCATTTCAAGGTTTTCCCTGCGAAACAGATAGTTCGTGCGCCTCACTGCGTTGGAGGGGAGACTGTCTTTGGTGTACCTGGCTGAAAGAAATCCTTTTGCCAGCGGAGAGTAGGCGAGAATCACCCGGTTGTTTTCCTTTGCAAAAGGCACGAGCTCCCGTAGGGGATCTCTAGCGACAAGGCTGAATTCGACTTGATTCGAGAAAACCGGTCTCCCTAAGGCTGCATCGGCTTCCTTCCATCGGGATAGGGAATAGTTAGAGACGCCTGCGTGCCGAACCTTACCCGACCCTAGCAAGCTCCTCATTCCTTGCATTGTGAGTCCTAGCGGTACCAACAAATTCGGCCAATGAAGCTGGTACAGGTCTATTGTTTCGACACCTAGCCTTCTGGCGCTGAGCCCTGCTCGGAACTGGACAATAGGGGGCACCGGCGCTATAGGAGCGAGCTTGGTGGCCACGAAAACTTTGTCTCTTATTCCTTGGATAGCCCTCCCTACTGCTCTCTCCGAACGACCCATGCCATAGATCTCCGCGGTGTCGATCACATTTATACCTGCGTCTACTGCGGCCTTTACGATTTTTGGAGCCTCTTCTTTGAGGTACCGAGAGCCGTACCCCCACTCCACTGAGCCGAATTGCCAGGTGCCTAGTCCTATTACTGAGAGTTTCTCGCCATCTACTTCTATGTACTTCATGAGGCCTCCTGGTTGTACTGTTTGGCGATGGCAACGTATTCATTCAAGGCTTCGGGATTGGCCATTGAGCCTCTGCTCGCAACTTCGTCTCGATCGACGCCGGCGAATATCTTTTTGACCGGAATTTCCATTTTCTTGCCGTTGATCGTCTTGGGAACCGATCTGACGCTAAAGATGCGGTCGGGGACGTGCCGAGGGGATAACTCGGTCTTTAGGGCCCCCGTGATTTTCTTCTGGAGTGCATTATCCAGCTTCGCACCTTCCGACAACACTACAAACAAAAGCAATGAGCCACCTCGCCCAGGCTTTCCTACGTCTATTACGAGGGAGTCTGCAACTTCCTCGAGTGCTTCTACCACCCTGTAAAACTCGGCTGTACCCATGCGGACACCCCCTCGGTTGAGCGTGGCGTCAGAGCGGCCGTAGATAACACAGGACCCTCGGGGGGTGATCTTTATCCAGTCGCCGTGGCGCCAAACCCCAGGGTATGTCGAGAAGTACGCCTCTCGATATCGCTGCATAGCAGGGTCGTTCCAAAAGAAGAGAGGCATAGAGGGCATAGGCTCGGTCACGACAAGTTCCCCCACCTCACTGATTAGCGGCTTGCCGTCCTCGCTGTAAGCTTCGACCTTAGCTCCCAAGAACCGACACTGAATCTCTCCCGCGTGTACCGGAAGGATTGGGCACGAGCCCACGAAGGCTGTACAGACATCGGTTCCACCAGAAATAGAGGCCACCAAAAGATCTCTACCGACGCTCTCATACAGCCAGGCGAATCCCTCGGGTGAGAGGGGGGCTCCGGTCGAGCCTATGGTGCGAAGCTTGGATAGATCGAATAGTGAAGCAGGACTCGACCCGTCTTTCATGCACGCGTGGATGTAGGGGCCAGAAACCCCGAAGCACTCTATCTCTGCTAGCTCTGCTAGCTTCCATAATGCTCCTGCGTCGGGCCAGAAAGGGCTGCCATCGTAGGTGACGATGGTAGCGCCGATAAGCAATGCCGAGACTAAAAAGTTCCACATCATCCAGCCTGTGCTCGTGTACCAAAAGAAACGACTTCCCTCTTTGAGATCCATGTGAAGAGAGAGGGCCTTTAGGTGTTCTAGCACTATGCCCCCGTGGCCGTGCACGATTGGCTTTGGCAGGCCGGTAGTGCCCGACGAGTACAAGATCCAAAGAGGTTGGTCGAACGGTACTTCAGTCACCTCGAGGGTGGCAGCTTCTCTTGAGCTCTCGGCTCTGTACTGCTGCCACGAGACAAGGCGAACCTGTTTTTCGTCGAGTACAGATTGCAACCTGCTCGCCGCTGAGGAGATCGACCCGTCCTCTTCGTCCGCCAACACCACGGCTTTTAGCGTTGGAAGGCCTTTTACGATCTCGGCTAGCGCATCGCAGCGGTCGTGAATCTTTCCCCCATACCGATATCGTGTCGATGCTACGAGAACGACCGGCTCAATCTGCCCGAACCTGTCCAGAACCGCTCTCGTACCGAACTCTGGCGCACAAGATGACCACACCAATCCCTTTGCTGCTGTTGCCAAGAAAGCGTAAACAGTTTCTGGAACGTTCGGAAGGTACGCAGCGACACGGTCACCGAGTCCTACGTTCAACTCGTCTAAGAGCAACTGGAACAGAGCTGCTTGTCTGCAAACTTCGGTGTAAGTAATCTCGCGGAGCGGCTCGCCTTCTCTCGCAGCGACGATAGCAACGCGATTGGGAGCGCTAGCTTTTTCAAAGAACGATGCATAGTTGAGGCGTGCTCCCTCGAACCAGCGGGTTCCTGGCATTTCTCTCGAGGCAAGAACTTGTCCCTCGAAGCGTTCGGGCCACACTTCGAAATAATCGGCGATGCAACGCCAAAAGTCCTCGAGCTCCTTTACACTCCATGACCACATATTCGCATAACTATCGAAATCGAGCCCCCGACGCTCTCTCAGCCAATCGCGGAATTTGGAAATGTTGGAGTTGGATACCCTCTCGGGGGAGGGATTCCAGAGGAGATCTCCTTCATTTATGCTTTTCATTGCCATGTCCTAGAACATCTCGATGCCGCTTTCTATGTGGCACGTGCTAAGCACCGCAATGCTGTGCGGCGGTAGAAGCCGGCTGGGAGGGACACTCCGTCACCTCCTTACTTACTATCGCAAAAATCGCTAGGACCATCCTTTACGAGGCTATCGCTTAGACAGAGGAGATTTCTTTTCTGCTGCTATCGTTGGTTCCCGCCTAGCGTCTTATAGTTTGAAGCCTACGGTACTGAGATGTATATGTCGGACACGCTGGGAGAGTCATGATTCGCAGAATGCACAGTACAGACAGGTATCCCCCCGGCAGGATGATGTCGTGGGAGCTTTCCTCTGATAAGAAGGCTTTGCGAGTACGGTTTGAAGCTGCAACGGTGGAGATCACCGTCGATCGCCACAGTACGGTCAGACTTCGGGCATCAGGAGGCGTAGATCTGGGTCCAGATCTCGGTACAGCAATCTGCAGGAACCCTTTGAACACCGTGCCTCTCCGGGTCCAAGAGCTAGAAGGAAAATGCACGCTCGTCGTTGCGCCATTTAGAAACAGATCTGACAAGCGATCTATGGGGAGCTCCCTTATCGTAGTGGTCGATGGCGCAAGGGGCCGTATAGAAGCACGTCTCGACGGCTCGAATCAAAAGCGCATATCCGCCGGGTCTCTCGGGCGGATATGGGGCCTAGACCTGCTCGAGTTTTCGAGCGGTGGAGCTGCTAGCGCTGCTGTCGTCACCGACATCTATTCTCGCTATTGGGGGTTCGGCGAGAAAACCGGACCCCTCGACAAGCGGGGCCAGTTTTACACCATGCGCACCCGAGACATGCCCGTCACTAAGAACCTCGATCCTTTGTACGCTGCAATTCCTTTTTTCATGTGGTCTCGTCCAGCCTGGCAAATATTCGAGAGTAGGACGAAAAAAGGACCCGCAGCTAACGGTTGGGAGCTCCCGCGTATAACACTAGGCTGTCTACTCGAGTGCTTCGCACCTTCCACGTTCGACATATCCCGTGCTTACGAGGATCGGGTAGTTATCAGCACAGCTTACTGGGGACTGGATCTCACCTTTTTTATGGGCCCTAGCCCAAAAGAGGTCTTAAATCGCTACCTAGCAAGAACGGGACTTCCTCCAATGCCCCCACTCTGGGCTTTGGGATATCACCAGTCGAGGTGGTCGTATGAAAACGAGGCAGAAGTTTTGAGGGTCGCCCAGGAGTTTGCGAACAGAGGAATTCCACTCGACGTTATCCACTTGGACATCGACTACATGGACAACTACAAGGTCTTCACGTGGAACAAGCGAAGCTTCCCAAACCCTAACAATATGGCTAGACGTCTAGGGGAGATGGGGATCCGCTTAGTTGCCATAGTCGATCCCGGGGTAAAGGTAGAGAAGGGATACGACGTCTTCGATGAAGGTAGGCGTCGCGGCGTGTTTTGCAGGCGCGACGACGGCGAGTTGTTCACGATGTGGGTATGGCCCCGCAAGGCCGCATTCGTCGACTTCAACGACGAGGAGGGCCGGTCCTTTTGGGGAGGACTCCACGAGCGTCTGTTCAACTCTGGAATCTCGGGTATCTGGAACGACATGAATGAGCCAGCAGGATGGCGCCTGGATGCGAGAATTTCCAAGCTGATTCTCCCACTTGTACCACAAGACACTTCCCGAATGCGCCAGGCTGATCCGACTGATCCCGACGGGAAGGTAATAGAGCATGAGGCCGTCCGCAATATCTATGCATATCAAGAGTGCCGAGCACTGGCTGAGCACATCGAGAAGTCTAGGCCTGGTCAGAGACACTTCATCTTGACACGGTCCGGTTACGCCGGTATTCAGCGGTTTGCTGCAATGTGGACAGGAGACACTGCTTCAATGTGGGATCACCTCTCTCTTTCGGTACGGATGCTTTTGGGTCTTTCGATGTCAGGGGTTGGCTTTTGCGGGGCCGACATAGGGGGTTTTCTGGGCCGTCCTAGCAAAGAGCTGTTCGCTCGTTGGATACAGGTGGGATCGGTGTACCCCTTTTCGAGAACTCACTCTCAAGGAATCTGGGGACGCCAAGAGCCTTACTCGTTCGGGCCAGATGTCGAGAGGATATCCAAAGATTACATTTCGATGCGCATGCGGCTGCTAGCGTACATCTACGGGCTGTTCGCTGAGTACTCGCGCGAGGGAGTTCCGCCTTGGCGAGCCGTGTTCGTTGAGTTTCCGGAGGCGGCCGAGGCCTACGAGATCGAAGACCAAATCATGCTTGGACGGACTCTTTTGGTGGCGCCAGTGACTTCGAAGAGAAGTCGTTCCCGTACCGTGTATTTTCCCCCGGGTGAATGGATTGCGCTTGGAAGCGATTTGATGCCGTGGGGAGCCGACCGCTACCTGGGAGCTTCCAGGTACTCGGTAAGAGCTCCGCTCGAGTGGATGCCGGTTTTTATCCGGGCGGGCTGCGTGCTCCCAGTTCTATGGCCTGCCAAATCGACCGTTGAGATCCTCGGCGAAAACGATCAGGTGGCAGGAGTTACTGAGAGAGAGCTGGTGATGAAAACCTTCTGTTTTTCCTCGCGCTACTTTGCTGGCGTAGGCGAGTCCGAAGTAGCCAAAGAGGTTTCCCAGTACTACGAGGACGACTTCATGTCTACTGACTATCGAGACGGCATGTACGCCCTATACCCAATACGTTTTGAACAGCGTCAACTCGCAAAGGATCGGATGGCTCTGTCAATAGTTGTAAGCGAAAAACAGGGTACTTACGCACCTAGGATTGCCCCGCTCGTATGGGAAATATGGTGCCCACCTTTTTTTGAGCCCTCTTCAGTGAGGATCGACGGGGAAGATGTCGAGTGGACCTACAGACTCCCGTCAACGGCCGTACTCCTAAGAACCGAAGGCCCGATAAGGCCGTGCAATATAGAGGTGATATTCACTCCCCGGCGAGCTCTCTAAGTCGTTGAATCCTCTTTTCGATTGGGGGATGCGTAGAAAAGAGGGCAGCGAATCCTTCACCTGCCAAAGGACTAACGGTATAGAGGTGGGCCTTGGACGGGGGAACATCTTCGGGCATAACGTGGGCTCCTGCATCGAGTTTTTGGAGAGCGGAAGCAAGAGCTAAAGGATCTCCGGTTATCTCTGCTCCAGATGCATCTGCTTGGTACTCTCGGGCTCTAGAAATGGCGAGCTGAATGAGCACTGCTGCAATAGGGGCAAGGATAATCATCAAAAGGGAAGCAAGGGGGTTCCGGTCTTCGTCGTCAGAGCTGCCGAATATAAGGGCGAATTGGGCTATGTTTGCTATCCAGGTGATGATGCCCGCAACGGCAGCCGCAATAGTACCAATTAGGATGTCCCTGTTCTTCACGTGGGACAACTCGTGAGCTAAAACGCCTTCCAACTCTCTTTCGTCGAGGATTTGTAGCAACCCTTCGTTAACCGCCACGACCGCACTTCTCGGACCTCGCCCTGTGGCAAAAGCGTTGGGAGTCGGAGAGGGCACGATATATAGCTTGGGTTCGGGAATTCCGGCTTGGCGAGCTAGCCGGCGAACTATCTCATAGAGGCCGCGATCTCTGATTGGGTCGGCCTGGTAAGCTCCGGTGCCAGCCAGGGCAAGTTTGTCGGAAAACCAGTAAGCCCCAAGATTGGTTAGGAGCCCCACAAAGACGAGAAGTGTCATTATTCGCGTTCCGCCTAGCGCGTTGCCGACAAATGCTAAGAAGGCAATGAGAGCTGCCATCAGCGCAGCTGTTTTGACGGCGTTCTTGGCGGTAGTCAGGAAGTATCGACTTTCCACGATTTGGGTAGTTTTTGCCATTCGCCACTTCCTCCTCTTCTAGAGGTAGGACCACTTAATATCACCGAGAACTATCGCACAACATTCCGTATAAAGAGGCGGGATCCCCGCTAGCACATGTCGGCATGTCGCCACGATGTTAGGCGCACTATCGGTAGGAAATACTGCCCTTCTAGACAATATTAGGGCGTCTTGAAGCCGGGTCCATTTGGTGCTGGAGGGTTATTGTGGTTTCATCTGCAATACCGCAGCCCCTCTCACTCGGTCTGTTGAAAGATCTACTAATGCACGGGGTGCGTCCTCAAATGGGTATGGGGTTGTGACGATTCCCAGTTTGGACCGGGATACCACCCGCATAAACTCATCACCGTCACGCCGCGTGTTGGCAGTCACCGTCGTCAGGTTTCGCTCGTAGAAGAGGTGCCTCTCATACGCTAGTGGGGGAATGTCGGAGAGGTAGATTCCAGCTACCGCGAGCGTTCCTCCTCGACGAAGTGCCGCTAGAGCCCGAGGGACCAGCTCCCCAGCCGGTGCGAAGATGATTGCAGAGTCGAGTAGATCGGGGGGCTCTTCTTCGGGCCCTACCGCCGAGCGGCATCCCAACTCCAGGGCTAGTTTTCTAGCATCCTCCGATCGAGTCACAGCATGGACGGTGGCTCCTCTTGCAATGGCAAGCTGCGCGGTAATGTGGGCCGACGCCCCAAAGCCATAAATCCCCAATGTCCCACCCTCGGGAACCGAAGCACGCTTTAGTGCGCGGAAACCGATAATCCCAGCGCACAGGAGAGGGGCGAGTCGTGTTGCAGGGCGGTCCTCGGGCAACAGATATGCGAAGTCTTCCGGAACCACGGCCTTTTCTGCGTATCCGCCATCGGCGTTCCATCCAGTAAAGCAGGGATCTTCACAGAGGTTTTCCATGCCGTACCGGCAATATGTGCACTTGCCGCACACGGATCTTAGCCATGCAATTCCTACGCGATCCCCAACCTTGAACCTGTGCGCGTTTGCCCCGCACTCGATCACTCGACCGACTACTTCATGTCCTGGAATGACAGCCTGTTTTTTCAGTGGAAGGTCACCCTCGGCGATATGGAGGTCTGTGCGACACACACCACATGCCTCGACTTCTACTAAGACCTCGTCGGGTGCGGGGCTCGGATCAGAGATCTCGACCAGCTCGAGGGGACCTTGGTCGGCTGGTCGCTGATGCCTGACTGTCCATGCCTTCACGTGTAGCTCCTCTGTAGCTCCTGTAGTGGCAAGTACCGCTTGTGCCGTCATATATCTCCGGTCGTATATGTGTTTGGCGAACCAATATTCGGCCCTCAGCTAGATCCTCAATCTTTTTCTGACAAGAAGCGATGTGCTGCGACAGCTATCACTTCTGCTGCCGCAACCATCGAGTCGAGTTCGACATATTCATCCACACAGTGAGCGAGGCCCATAATTCCGGGTCCGAAGAGGATCGTGGGAATCCTCGCCTCGTTCCTCAAAAACCTCGCATCCGAGGACCCTGGGCTTACGTAATACTCGGGCGGTCCGCCGATGCAGTCTGTGATGCATTCGGCCACTACTTTTACAATCCTGCTATCCTTCGACTCCACCGACGGTTCGGCAAAGTTCATGACCTCTATCTCGTATCGAGCATCGGGATCCTCTGCCGTCAGTGCATTGAGTATTTGGCGAATCTCCTCGAGAGCTGACTGCCAGTTCTCGCCTGGGACGAGTCTTCGGTCGATTTGAGCCTCTGCATAGTCGGCAACCATGTTGACTTTTTCCCCGCCTGCAATGACGCCGACGTTTAGAGTAGGAGAGCCGAAAAGAGGATCGTTTTTCTTGAAGTCTCTGTTGTGAAGCGCTAGAACAGCTCGGGAAAGCTTCTCTATGGCGCTCACTCCAGCGTTTGGCACTGACCCGTGGGCTGCTCGGCCGAAGGCCTTTATTTTGGCCCAAAGCGCGCCCCTCTCCCCGATACCTACCATGAGAGAGGTCGGTTCTCCCACTATGGCCGCATCTGCCCGAATATATCCTTCTCTAACTAGGTACTGGGTTCCGTGAGTGCCAGCGCTTTCTTCGTCTGCTACTAACTGGAAACAAATGGTTCCCTCCAAGGCGAGCTGTGCTCTTTCAATAGCAGCCACTGCCTCGATCATTGACGCGATCCCCGACTTCATATCGGAAGTCCCGCGTCCGTAGATTCGCCCCCTCTCGATGTCGCCCCCGAAGGGTGGGTGCGTCCAGGCGCTAGGATCACCTGCAGGCACTACGTCGAGGTGACCATTGAGCGCCAGAATCCGGTCTTTTTCTGAAACATCACTGTGTCTTCGAGGCCACCAGGCGATCACACTGGGACGGCCAGGAATCTCGGCGTGAAACTCGATAGGCGAGCAGCCGATTCTTTCTAACCAGCCTGCGGCCACTTCTGCTGCTCGCTGCTCGTTACCGGGTGGGTTCTCGCTGTCAGCGCGCACGAGATCGACGAGGATCTGGGAAAGCTCCGGCGGGTCAACAGCGCTCCTGACTTTTTGGACATCGTCTTTAAGACTCACGGCATTGGTCTCCTCTTCTCAAGGAACGTGCCTCTGCCCCGCTACAGTACTATTGCTTGACGAGAGTTCTATCGGATATGACAGGCGTTGGTCGCGTGCCGGACACAGGGCTTGTCCGACCGAGGAGTGCGCACTGCGGGGTGCGATGTATCGAAGGAGAATATTGGTCGCAGATGACCAGCCGACGTTGAGGCGACTTGTGTGCAAGCACCTTTCAGGCCAAGGTTTTGAGGTCGTTGAGGCTGGCGACGGCGAGGAGGTACTTCGAAAGGTAGCAGAGTTCAAGCCCGATCTACTCGTTCTCGATGTCATGATGCCGGTAATGGATGGTTTCGAGGTACTTGAGCGGCTTCAGGCGGTTCCGGGAACGATGAACATCCCGGTGGTGTTCCTGACTGCTAAGTCGGCGGAGAGCGATAGAATCCAGGGACTGTCTCTCGGCGCGCATGACTATGTCTCCAAACCCTTCAGCCTAAAGGAGCTCAGCCTGCGCATCGACAGGCTGCTAGAGACAAAAGAGCGCATTGACAGACTGGTTGATTACGGCCAGCGAGACGAAGTGACTGGACTGCCAAGGCGCTCCTATTTCGAGCTCAGCCTCCGGGAAATGGCCTTGCGGCATGGCTCTAGGTTAGGAATGGTTTTCATTGTTTTCGAGGGATTGGGAGATGTCACGTCGGAGGCTGGCCTGGCTGGTGTTGACAGGGCAATGACGAGAGCGGCGGAGGTGCTGCAGAAGCACTGTGGTGGGGGGGATAGCGAGGCGTTTTGGGTGGGGCCGGCTCACGCCGCCGTCCTCCAGGGGAACGCCACACCTGATCGCCTAGCGGTATTGGCTGAGGTGCTGCAAAAGGAACTTGTCTCAGCCCTGTGTGCCGGGCAAGAACGCCCGACGATAAGCGTCACTACAGCTACCGGCCTCTACGATTCGGATGAGACTATCGACCAGTTTGTGGAGAGGGTAACGGGCATGTCCTCGTTCGATGCTGCCAGGATAGCTAAGTGGGCGGGTGCTTCGGGATCCAACTCCGATCCGACGGAGTCCGAAGCGTCGCAAGGGCGCGCCGAGGTTATTCGGTTTCCTACCGAACGACGCCGACTAAGCGAAGACTAGGAGGGCGTTCGTGACCGCTGACCAGAGGGTCTTGCTTGTTCGGGAGTCACCTCCACTACAAGGCCGTGTTCGCATTTCGGGTGCCAAGAACTCGGCTCTCAAACTGTTGGCAGCCTCGGTCCTCGTGGAAGGCCGAACAGTTTTGCGAAGAGTCCCGGATATCTCGGACATCGCTACGATGATCGAGTTGTTGGAGAACATGGGAGCGTCGGTGTCACGGATAGCAGACTCCGTTGTCATCGACTGTCCTGCTTTGATCGAACCCTCGGCACCTTACGAGCTTGTCTCGAAGATGAGGGCTTCCATTGCCGTTTTGGGGCCTCTAATAGGGCGGTTCGGTCACGCAAGGGTAGCAATGCCCGGTGGATGCAATCTTGGCTCCCGCCCCATTGATCTACATCTAAAGGGTCTAGAGCAGTTGGGAGTGAGATTCGCTTTCAAGCACGGATACCTAGAAGCACGCGCCTCATCGCTAAGAGGCGATCGAGTAGTCCTGGAGTTCCCCAGCGTCGGGGCGACGGAGAATCTGTTGATGGCTGCTGTGTGTGCCGAGGGTACAACAGTGATTGAAAACGCCGCGAGGGAACCGGAGATCACGGATCTGTGCGCGATGCTCAACCGCATGGGTGCCCATATTACAGGGGTGGGCGGTGCTACGTTGGTTATCGAGGGATCATCGAAGCTGCACCCCGTTGAGCACGAGGTAGTTGCCGATCGAATCGAGGCGGGAACGTTCATTGCCGCCGCAGGGATCACTGGCGGCGAGATCGTACTCGAGGGCGCTCGCTACGATCACTTGAACACTCCTATCTCGAAGCTGTGCGAGATGGGGATGTTGATCTCTACGTGTCCTGAGGGGATTTGGGCAAAAGGACCGGACAGGCCGGTGGCAACCGACATTGCCACCCTTCCTTATCCAGGCTTTCCCACCGATCTTCAGCCGGTCGCGGTTGCGATGCTAACGGTGGCCGAGGGGATGGCGGTAGTGACCGAAAACGTCTTCGACTCCCGGTTCTTGTACATATCCGAGCTAAACCGGATGGGAGCTGACATCAGGACGGACGGCAGACATGCCGTAATACGAGGCGTAAAGAAACTGTCGGGTGCTCCGGTTTCTGCCCCGGATCTCCGGGCCGGAGCGGCTTTAGTGTTGGCCGGGTTGGTGGCCGAAGGCCAGACCGCTGTCAGCAATTACCACCATATCGAACGGGGTTACGAGGCTTTCGAAGAGAAGCTTAGGTCTTTGGGTGCCCTCGTGGAGATAGCCTGAGGCGTTTTTCGGCTGCTAGGGTAGCGGCGTTTCGAACGATGGCCGACGGGTCGGTGATCGCAGCTGCCAAGACGGACTCGATTTTTTCCATAGAGGACTCTAGAGATCCGAGTGCAAGCACTGCTTCTCTTCGCACCTTAGCGTCGGGATCATTGGCGTAGCGGAGGAGCGGAATCAGTGCTTCCTCGGAACCTATCGCTCCGAGGGCCCATACTATAGCGGCCCTGACCCGAGAATCTTTTTCCCCTAGCGCCGATAAAAGTGGCGCGATCGCTTTTTTATCTTTGAGTTCACCGAGGGCCCAAGCCGCAGCCCGTCTAACCCACCACTCGTCGTCGTCGAGCGCGTCGAGTAAGGAAGAGAGAGATGCTTTCCCGAGCTTGCCGAGGGCCCAAGCTGCAGCTGCTCTCACGCTTGGATCTTCATCCCTTAGCGAATTAATCAATGGGCTTACGCTCTTAGGCGAGCCAATTCTCCCCAGCGACCACGCTGCTGTTCGACGGACACCTTTGTCTTCGTCGACAAGAACTCTCGTGAGAGGCGCAACGGCGCGCTCGCCGTGAGTTGCGAGTGTCCATGCCGCAGCCTTTCTCACCCACCAACGGCGGTCACACAGGGCCTCTAGAAGAGTTCCCTCGTCGACAGCGGCAAGCTGCTCCAGAACGGTTGCAGCTTCTCTTCGCACCATACCCTCTTCGTCGCCCAATGCTTCAAGTAGCGGAGGGATCACTGACTCGGATGGAATTTGCCCTAGGGCAATGACGGCTTCGAGCCGCGCGGCAGGGTTGTCGGTACAGGCCAGGGTGTCTACGAGGATTGGGATGGCCCGTTCTCCTGCTGCAGCAAGGGCGCTGCTGGCTTCCCGCCTTACGCGCCAGTCAGGGTGTTGTAGGTATCGGGCGAGACTTTCAAGCCTGCCAGTTTTGGCAAGTCTGGATGTCCGCCACCGTGCTAACATTTTCGGCAGGAGCGCTTCATTCGGGGAGCCCGGCAGAACCGGGCTGAGAGGCTGGCTGTGCCCAACCAAGCAAAAGCTCCATTCGGTCGGGCACCAGGGCCGGCGACCCGCTGAACCTGATCCGGGTAATTCCGGCGTAGGGAGGATCTTTGCACGACTCGCATGCGGCTGGCTTTTCCTTCGCAATACTTCGATTAAACAACTTATTAGAAAACGCTTATCGCTGGCCGCGGTGGTTTAGGTATTCACCCGTGAGATTTGGTCGGATCCGTGTACTCGCGACTGCCTCGCCGAAGGACGGTAGAAATAGGAAAGGAGCGCGCAATGGCAGCCAGTAGTTGGCACGTTACGCAGATGGCAAGGGCCAGAGAAGGTGAGATCACCCCAGAGATGAAAAAGGTCGCCAAAAAAGAAACGATTGACCCAGAGCTTGTGCGGCGAGCAGTGGCAGAGGGACGGATGATCATTCCTGCTAATGTCGTGCATCTTGAAGCTGGCCTCGATGCAATAGGCATAGGCCCCGAGGCCTCCGTGAAGATCAACGCAAACATAGGCAATTCGTCACTCGACTCCAGCCCTGACAAAGAACTCGAGAAGCTCGCAATAGCGACCAAGTACGGTGCCGACACCGTAATGGACCTCTCAACCGGGGCGGCGATCGACGAGATCAGGCAGGCGATCATAGAGGCCGCTACCGTGCCCGTCGGTACCGTCCCGATCTATCAGGCTGTCAAGGAAGTTCGCAGCGTTGAGGAGCTTTCCGCCGACGACATTCTGGACATGGTGGAGCACCAAGCCAGACAAGGTGTCGACTACATGACAGTTCACTGCGGGATTCTGCGAGAGCACCTTCCACTAACGATGCATCGTGTGACAGGAATAGTGAGTCGAGGTGGCTCACTCATGGCCCAATGGATGGTTCACCATGGTAAGGAAAATCCTCTGTACGAGCATTTCGATCGGCTTTGTGAGATTGCCGCACGTTATGACGTGACGCTATCTCTGGGTGATTCCTTGAGGCCCGGCTCACTGGCTGACGCTTGCGATCAGGCTCAGTATGCCGAGCTTCAGGTACTCGGGGAGTTGACGCTCAGGGCTTGGAAGCACGGAGTTCAAGTCATGATAGAGGGACCCGGTCATGTTCCGATGCACTTGATCGAAGAGAACGTGCGCAAGCAGCAGCAGTGGTGCCACGGAGCGCCGTTTTACGTTCTAGGGCCTTTGGTTACAGACATCGCCCCGGGCTACGACCATATCTCGTCCGCCATCGGTGCGGCGTTGATGGGCTGGTACGGAGCGAGCCTCTTGTGTTATGTCACGCCCAAAGAGCACTTGGGTCTACCTGACGTCGAGGACGTTCGCGAGGGGGTGATCGCTTACAAGATCGCCGCCCATGCGGCGGACGTCGCAAGGGGTAGACCCGGTGCTAGAGATCGAGACGACGAACTATCTCGAGCCCGCTATGCCTTTGACTGGAACAAACAATTCGAGCTCAGCCTCGATCCCGAGCGGGCACGAGAGTTTCACGACGCGACCCTCTCACACGACTACTACAAGTCAGCGGAGTTTTGCTCGATGTGTGGCCCCAAGTTTTGTTCTATGCGTATCACTCACAAGATCGAAGAAGGCATCAGGGCTATGGATACTCCTTCCTAACCAGGCTCATCCTCTTCCAAGTTCAGCTCGGGTGGGGGATGGGCGCGGATCGGGTGGGGGCTACCCATGCGCTCTTCGGGACTCATGACTCGGTGCTGTAAAGCTCTTGTGTAGGGAACGAGCAGCGTTATTATTCCCACAATGATCGCAAGACTCCCCGCTCTTACCGGTGGCGTCGGCGACAGGGAATAGCCGATTGCTTCTCGAGGAATTGTCGCCAACTCCAGCGATGACACAAACGCGCCGCACAGTGCTGCTATTGCCCCTGCGCTTCTCCACCCAGGATTGGCGGGGTGTTTCAAGAGCGAGATGCATGCGCCTGCAGCTACCACGAGAAATATTGCCTCTATTATCCCGGGAGCGAACTCTATAGATCGTTTCGAGTAGATGGGGTTTCCCCCGAGCGGGCCTACCAACCTCCATCTGGGCCACATAAGCGAGAACCCCGCAGTTGCTGTACCTGTTAGCGCAAGGAGAGTGGTCCACCTCGGCACGGGACTAAGAAGCTGTAATTTCTCGAGGCGGGAGCAATCTCCGCTGGCCTGCGTCATACGTACACGAACCGCTCGGTTCCTGAAGGGTCCCGGCGGGCAATGACGATCTTCGATTCTTGCGAGTCGATCGCTAGATGGAGAGCTCGGGAAACCCGCTCTATTAGGCTCTCGGGAGTGTCTCCCTCCACGAATCCTGCTGCCCCAAAAAACACCTCGATCTCGGGGCGGTCGCCCGGTTCCCGAAGGTCCTTTCCAGCACCGAGTATGGTCTCTTTGTTCGATTCGTACAGGCGCTCCAAGTTCTGAGCTACTCGGGCTGCACCAAATGGGCCTGTCTCGGGAAGAGCGAACAAAAGTGTGTCATGGTCATAGCGGCAGATCACATCGGAAAGACGGGTGTGGCGGCGGCTTATCCTGCTGATCTCGCGAACTTCGGGTTCGAGCGGATTCCCCGTTATCCTCGCTAGCAACAGTGCCAGGGATCTGCCGTACCGGATCGATCTTGAAATCTCTTCCTTGAGTCTCTGCTCTCCCGCTACCCGATTCAGAAGCGAAGTTGCCGGATCGACGAGAGTCGCTTCCTGGAGTTGGTCTTGGAAGCGTTTGGTGCGTATTGCAGCTGTTAGTCTTGCTGAGATCTCCGCAGGGGAGAATGGCTGGGGCACAATGTCGAAAACTTTGAAGTACTCTGGGAGATCTTTGATTGTAACGGTGTCGAGCGTGAGGGCTATCACAGGCACCTGCCACGCTGGCAGAGCTAGAGTCACAGTGGCCACTGCCTCTCGCATTGCTAGCTTTTCGGAAGTAGCGTCGTACACGATTACCTGGGGCTCTTCGGCTCGGATCAGCATCGCCGCGTCGGCCGGAGAACGAGCAATTAGTGTGTCAAACCCAGAAGCCTCCACGACCGAGGAGACCTTCTCCACCACTTCGGGCGAATCGCTAACTATGAGGACCTCGTCACTCATTCGCTAATAACTCCTTTGGATAATTCGAAGTCTACTATTGCACCAACCATAGGAAGATCCGCGAACTCGCTGCGTTATTCTTCCTAGAGGTGAGGAGGATTGCCAGCTATGGCAGGAGATACAGACGTACCGAACGCGGGGCCCAAGATTCCCGTTTCGTTGTCTTTGACGCCAAAGCGTCACGGGGTCTATGAAAAAGGTAGCGATTTTACGAAAACGGAAAGCAGCTCAAGTGGCACAGACCTGGAGAAGGACGCTGAGATCGAGCGAAAGCTGTTGGAGGTGCTCGAGTCGGTAAGAGCCGCAATCCAGGCGGATGGAGGAGACATTGTCTACAAAGGGATTCGAAACGGCGTTGTTAGGCTGCAACTTGTCAACTGCCAAACCTGTCTCATCCCTGATATGTCGATTAAAGAGGGTCTGGAGCGGGTGATAAAGAGCAGAGTCGACGGAGTACGAGGGGTCGAGACCATTTGAGCTCGACCGCAGAGATCGAGAGGTCTCTTATCGAGCGGATTCTCGAGGGAGATCGCCTCGCTATTGCAAAAGCTATCACACTCATCGAAAACGGATCGGCCGAGAGCGCCGGATTGTCGGCAGACGTTTTTCGATATACGGGCAACGCATATTCGATCGGGATCACCGGCGCGCCTGGTGCAGGCAAATCGACGCTCACAGATAGGCTCATAGAGCTGATTCGAAAACGCGGCGGGACCGTGGGGGTTATTGCCGTAGATCCTTCTAGTCCTTTCACGGGTGGGGCCATTCTGGGTGACAGGGTCAGGATGCAGAAGCACGCGACCGACCCAGAAGTGTTCATCAGATCTATGGCGACGAGGGGACACCTGGGTGGCTTGGCTCTTGCAGCACCACAGGCTATGCGAGTGCTGGATGCTTCAGGCAAGGACTACGTTATCGTCGAGACGGTAGGTGTCGGCCAAGTCGAGGTGGAGGTGGTAGAGGCTGTCGACACTACCGTGGTGGTCCTAACACCCGGGTGGGGAGACTCTGTCCAGGCATCCAAGGCGGGACTGCTCGAGATCGCAGATATATTCGTGGTGAACAAGGCAGACCGTCCTGGTGCCGACAGAACGGTGCGAGAGCTTAAGCAAATGTTGGAGCTAGCACCGCCGTCCGAGTGGAAGCGTCCGGTGATTCAAACTGTCGCCAGCGAAGGGAAGGGGATTCAAGCGCTTTTCGACGCCGTCTTGGAGCACAAGAAATTCCAGGACTCTAGAGGATTGTTGGATGCTCGCCGCCGTGAGCGCCTTCAGGCCGAACTGAAGAGAACAGTTCGAGAGGTATTGGGAAAGCGTGCCGAGGAAATTTGTAGTGGAAAAGACTTCGACGCGGCTCTTGAGGCGGTGCTCAACCGCAAAAAGGATCCCCAGACTGCCGCATTACAGCTCGCACACGACCGACTCAACACGGAGACGCGAAATAACTGACAGCGCGAGACTTAGCTAGTTCGATAGGTCTCAGCAAGAGTGTGTTGCTCAATACAACTAGAGATCGCTTGAGCGAAGCCGGGAGCAAACCTCGAGGGGATCCACCGTTTGGATGAACACTCCCGTCCCGAGCTCCACACTAGCCAGTTTCGCTATTCTCGGGTAAAGGTGGGCGTGCCAGTGAAACTGGGCGCCCAGTTCCCTCGCCAGCCCGGTATGGAAAATAGCGTTAAATGAGCGAGTTTTTGTCTCGGCACCGATAGCCCAGGTTAGCGTGGTCAGCGATTCGAGGACCCACTCTAGGGCGTCTCCAGAACTAGACATAGAGCGGAGGTGATCTCGAGGGAAGGCGAGTATCTCGTATGGAAACTCTGCCCACGGAGGGCAAACTGCAACGCACTCGTCTCCTGCTTTCACCGAAAACTGTCCTAGTGTCAAACTATCTTTGACTAACTCGCACAGCGGGCACAGAGCGGAGCTCTGCAAAGACTCTTTTTCGACCTTCCAAATTGGTGGCTCGAAGTTGACGGCCAGCAGTTGAGAGTGGGAATGATCGCGGGAGGCCCCAGCATCCCCTCCCTGGTTGAGTCCTGCCTGGAAATAGACAACAGACGGATCTTGAGAAATGGCTTCTAGCCGAGCGCTCCATGCTTTGGCCACTGCCGACAGCTCTTCTGCACGGAGTTCTTCGAAGAGAGTTATGTGCCTCGGGGAGTGGACTACGACCTCGTGGTATCGCCCAGGGCCTTCCACAGCGGGGTAAAGATTGGGCACAACTCGCGTTATCCACCCGGGCTCATCAGGACCTCCTTTTGCCCGAACAGCGAAAATTTCAGGAGGCGTAAGAGACTCGTTGCCTTGGCAGAAGACACAGGGCTTCTCTTCGCTAGCCCCAGTGCTCGGATAGGAGTGCCCAGTTAGACTAGTAGAGGTGGTTCTTTTTTCTAGGGTGGATTCGCCAGCTCCGAGGGCTTCTCTCGAAGCGGAAGAAAGTGTCGGTGGCGAGTTGGTATCGTGCGGTCTGGACGCACGTCCTGGAGCGAAAAGTACATGTCGCCCCGCTAGTGGATTCCATCTAACCTCGCGCATATCGTTCTCTGATCTCGACGGGTTTGGCCGCCTGTGAACCGCCTCGCTATCCTATTGCATTCGAATGAGGGGCTGTTCACTCGAGGCTGTAGGGAGGATTCTGTTGAACATTGTCGTCTGTGTAAAGCAAGTGCCAGACACCGCGGCCGAGAAAAAACTTGAGGAAGACGGAACTTTAGATAGGTCCGTCGACGCCGACCAGATTCTCAATCCTCTGGATGAGTATGGCACAGAGGAGGCGCTCCGGTTGAGGGAAGCACACGGGGGCGAGGTGACCCTCTTGTGCATGGGACCACCATCTGCTAGGGATACCTTGCTCAAAAAGGGCCTTCCTATGGGGGCCGATCGGGCCATTCTCGTCAGCGACGATGCACTTGCCGGGTCTGATGCGATTGCCACTGCGTACGTACTCTCTAAGGCTTTGGAGACTATTGAGTTTGATCTAGTGATCTTGGGGTCGGAGTCGACAGATGCCAGAGGAAGCCTGGTTCCATCTGCTCTGGTCGAGTTCGCAGGGCTTCCGGGACTTACTTACGCCAAAAAGGTTGAGGTCGACGGTGGAAAGGTCCGAATTCATCGGGAAGGCGATCGTGGCTTTACGGTAGTAGAGGCAGCGATGCCCGCTATTGTCTCGGTAGTGAAAGGGATTAACGAGCCTCGATATCCATCGTTCAAAGGAATCATGGAGGCCAAAAAAAAGCCTCTCGAGGTAAAAAGCGCTGCCGACATCGGAGTCGATACCTCTCTGGTGGGTCTGGCTAACGCCAAATCGAAGGTTGGCTCTTGGATTCCCAGACCTCCCAAACAGCAAGGTACCATCATCGAGGACGATGGCCAGGCCTACCTCAAGCTAGCTGACTGGCTGGAAGAGAACAAGCTCCTCTAGATACGGCTCCACTGGTCGGCAAGTGTGGACTGAGAAATCGGTGTATTAGAAATGAGTGTTGGTCAAGAGGAAGCGAGAATTCAGACAAAGACTGAGGTGAGACAGTGAAAATCTGGGTATTGGCAGAAAAAGATGATAGTGGCTTAAAAAAAGTCACGCTTGAGATGCTATCGAAGGCGAGGGAGCTTGCCGGCGGCGACGAGGTTGCCCTTGTCTGGATTGGTAAAGGTTTCGAGGGCTCAAAAGAGAAAATTGCTTCGGTGGGACCCTCAAAGGTATTCGTCGCAGATGGCAACGAATTGGAGCAGTTTCTTATAGAACCCCAGGTGGATATCGTTTGCTCTTTGGCCTCCCAAGAGGGGCCCGACGTGTTGTTCGTGGCGTCTTCTTCCAATGGTAAGGACATCGGTGCGAGAGTGGCGGCACGAATGCGCTCCGGAATCACGAACGACATTACGGCTATCCGTCTCGAGGACTCCCGCCTCGTAGCCACGTATCCGGCTTTTGGGGGCAACCTCTTGGTCGACTGCTGGAGCGAGGGAAAGCCTGCTGTTTACGTCGTCAAGCCCAACGCTTTCGGGGTGGAAAACACAGGGGGTTCTCCGGAAGTCGTGTCCGTAGACATGTCGTCAGTTCAAGATGGCTCCAAGAAGGCTGTAGTAACCGAGTACATAGAGTCAGAGAAGGCGGATCGTCCGGCGGTTGACGAGGCAGAGATTATTGTCTCCGGCGGAAGAGGTCTAGGCGGCCCCGAGAATTTTGCACTGATCGAGGCTTTGGCGGATGTTCTCGGAGCGGCCGTCGGAGCGAGCAGGGCGGCTGTGGATGCCGGGTGGTATCCCCACCAGCATCAGGTTGGCCAGACCGGAAAGACAGTCAGCCCTAACCTCTACATCGCCTGCGGAATATCGGGTGCAATCCAACACCGGGCAGGGATGCAGACGTCGAAGCACATAGTGGCAATCAATAAGGATCCAGAGGCACCCATCTTCCAGATTGCCGATTTCGGGATCGTCGGAGATCTTTTCAAGGTAGTACCGGCCCTTACCGAAGAGCTAAAAAAGCGCAAGGGTGTCGCGTAGGATCACAGCACAGATCTGCGCTCGTCAATAACTGGAGCCTACTGCATCGAAAAAGTACCGAGGTGCTCTCTTTAGAGGGTCCCTGTCGGGCAAGTGAGAGGTGTCGTTTACGGTGACCACCAAGGGCGGTTTGGGACGTAGGTATATAGATGTCACCGAGGCGTTCTCGGGCGAGACCAATACGAGCCACGGAGATTCGATAGCAATTGCCAGGGCAGCATTGATGATGCCGCCGTGAGTAAATGCTACAACTCTCTGTTTGGGGTACAGTTCCACTAGCTCCTCCATTACTAAAGTTACCCGCTCGCGTACCGAGTCGTCGCCCTCGGAGCCGGGAAACTCCGACCACCGCCTCGTCTCTAAAAATCGCATGTAGACCTCGTCTCGCTCTTGCAGCAGGCGAGAAAAACTACGGCCTTCGTACTCGCCTAAATACACCTCGTTGAGACTAGGGTGGACCATGATTGGTAGCCCTAATGCGTCGGCCAGGGGCTGGGCGGTTTGTTGCGTTCGCATCAGTTCGCTGGCGTAGATAGCTGCTATCTCTTGCCCCTCGAACCTCGGTACGAGGCACCGACTTTGTTGCGCACCTAGCTCCCCAAGAGGTTGATCGAAGCGGCCCGACGCGTTGAAGCGTTTTTCGCCTCCATCGACCCGCCCGTGTCTCACCAAGATCAGCTCCATGTCGAAGTCGAAGCTCCATCCTTTCTTGCCACCGCACATATGTTGTAAGCCCAAGACGGGACCAACCGCCCAGCTTCCATTGCGAGCTTCAAAAGAATTCTCTTTCCTCGGAATGTGGGCCTGACTCGAAGCAGGTCGATCCACCGCTGTCCGGGAAGACGCACTGCGCACAAGGCCAAGTACAATCCTTCGACCTTTACGACCGAGAACCCGGCCGACCTCAGCTCTTCTGTGAGTTCGTCGACGGTGTATTCCCTAAGATGCTCGAGGTTTTCAGGTGTCTCGATCCCAGTCAATCTGGCCATTCGGTGCTTCCGGTTTGGCGTGGTTACGATTAGGTGACCCCCTGGCTTTACTACTCGTCTCCATTCTCGAAGTGCTGCTTGCACATCGATCACGTGCTCTATCACTTCCCCAACGTGGACAACGTCGAAGCTGTCGTTTTTGAACGGAAGATGTTCCACCCCTGATACAAACCACTCTATGGTGGGATACTCTTTCGCTACTCGAGTTATGGCATCCAAGTCCCAGTCACAGGCGACGAGCCGTCCCGGGAATCCCCCAACCGAATCAAAGGCCATTCGTAGTAGCGAGAAACCGCTTCCAGCTTCTAGAACCCGGGTGCTGTGGCCTAGCAAAGGCCCCACAACCCTCCTCGCCTGGCGGAGTCTGGCTTGATGAAACGCTTCGCCGAAGTGGTCTGGCTCCGGAGTGTAGCTTGTGGCGTGGTGGAGCCGGGAGTAGTGCTTGGAGAGTATGTCGGGATGCGCTATTACTAAGTCAAAGCGGTGAATACCAAAAGCTTGGCCCTGCGATCCGACGAGTGACACCCCCATGGATTGTCTGGGCCAGATCCGGTAGTCGGATCGAACAGAACACTCTACCGACGACCATAGCTCGCCGGCCACTAGTAATTTACAGCTTGTGGATCCTAAGTTTTTCAGGTCTAAGCGGATGGTAAGCGGCTGGTCGGTGGGCACCGATAGAAATCTCCATATCGCCATGGGCGGCCCCATCCACCCTTGAGCTCTGGGATTGGGTATCCAGACATATACGTCGAAAGGCCCCACATCATCGTCATCGATTGGATCGAACACGAGCGTGTGATACGGCTCGCTTATGTGGTATTCAGGCTTGGGATTCGGTGCAAGTTTTGCCAATGGCTTACGGTACTCCTCTTGTCAATGGTTGGGTTCCTTCCGCCTCCAAGCGAGAGAACTCGCCGGGGCGAGCATACCCCGCTGTGGCCAGGATGCGATAAGCGTAGTCCGGCTCGGACAGATATGTCGCAATGAGTGTGACATATCCTGCCGGAGGAAATGCTGTACCGGGTCCTACATGGCGTGGCTGGGGTGCCTCGATGGGCTTGCGTAACCGCAACAAAATAGGGTTGGAAAAGGCTCCAGCCCCAAGATGCAAAAGAGTAGCCCGATCAGCTTCGGACCATCTCCACCTTCGCTGAGGGGGCTCGGCGTACTCGACCGTTTGGGGCGGAATACGAAGTGTCGACGAGAACAGAAAAGGGTCGTGGACAATGAGTCCTCGAGGTGCAACCACGAGCCAGCGTCGCTCTAGCCTATACGATGAGATGGCGAGAGGAACGGCTAGGACCATCCCCAGCGTGGCGGCTCCAAGCGTAAAGGGCGAGAGTCTTAGAGCTCCTGTTGCTAACAGGGCTGGCAATCCGAGGGTGAGTCCTGTGAGAAAGGTTGCTGGCGTGAGGAGCAGAGCTCCAAGAAGTAGGGGGACTCTGAGGGGTAATCTGGTCTCTCCCTCCAAGGCGAGCCTTTGTGCTAGGCGAGTCCGCACCGCGGAGTGGAGCGAGACTAGATAAGAGCAGGCAGAGAACACGGCTGCTCCGCCCGCTTCGGGCCAGTAACCTTTCCCAGCTAGTAGCAACGACCAGGCAAAAATGAACCCGGCAGCGAGTCGCCAAGCAACGAACGAGCGGATGCCGGAAAGGGATAGGCCAGAAGATCCTGCCAGCCACAGAGAAGCTGCTTCGATGGCTAAGATCGTACTTGCTGCCGGCCCCCGCTTTTGTTCGATGCTGACAGCTACGGCTACAAGAAAAACAAAGAGTCCGATCCAGAGTAGACGGAGTACCAGATCGATGATCGAGCGTCGCACTAGAGCCGGGGTGGGTGTAACGGAAGCCGCGTTATCCGTTGGCCTGCGTAGCACCTTTTTCTTTCTCGGCATCTCCGGTCGAATCGACTGTCTCATCTCCGGGAGGTAGACCTAGTTGCTGTTCTATCTGCTCGACCGGCATAGCTCCCACGACACGGGCTACCATGTTGCCGCCTGCGAACAGGCCGATCGTCGGAATCCCCATGATTCCATAGGAGTTTGCGATAAGAGGCGCCTCGTCGACGTTGAGCTTTACAACTTTGATGTCAGGGTGGCGTCTTGCGAGTTTTTCTACTTCGGGAGCTACGTAACGACAGGGGCCACACCAAGGCGCCCAAAAGTCGACCACCACCTTCTTCTCCGACTTCAATACCTCTTCAGAGAAGGTCGCCTGAGTTACCGATTCAACATTCGCCATTCTTCCTCCAACGGATCGCGGAATCTACATAGCTCATCAGGTACGAGCTTCGAGACAGTGGCCGGCTATTAGAGTTCGCCCACGACCCTACATCAGCCGGGTGAACTAACATTCGCTTCGACAAATGAATTCCATACATATCCGAAAACAAGGGATTGAAGGGTCGGATGGAAAATAAACCTTTGTAGGCAGGAAGTAAAAAGTGAGCCAAAGGTTGGCCAAACCGATGACCTTAGAGTTCTCTGAATTTTAGAAGTTGCAAGCGGTGGATCAGACCAAGGTGCCACAGGACAAAGAGATGAGCTCCCCAGTGAATCCTGAAGAAGAACAACGCAAAGATATCTCGCATCGAGAAGATTTCGCTTCTGAATCCTCCCAACGGAGTCCGGCACCCGGCCGCATGCCCCCTAAGTCGGCTATAGAGCGCGCGAGAGAGCTCCGTGAAATGATCGCCTACCACGACTATCGGTACTACGTACTGGACGACCCAATCATCTCGGATGCCGAGTATGACGAGCTCATGAGAGAGCTGCGGTCGCTGGAGGAAGAGTACCCTGCTCTTGTCACCCCCGACTCTCCAACGCGCCGAGTGGGTCCGCCGGTGCTGAGTGCATTTGGAGAAGTGAAGCACATCGTTCCGATGTTGAGCCTTGACAACGCCTTATCTTTGGAGGAGCTGAAGGCGTGGGCTAAGCGGATTACTCGTTCTCTAGAAGATGAGGTCGAAAACCTGAGCTATTGCACTGAGCCGAAGATAGACGGCCTTTCGTGCAACCTCACTTACAAGTCAGGCGAGTTAGTCCTCGCCGCCACGCGAGGAAACGGCTTCGTTGGCGAGGACGTGACACTGAACGTCAAAACAATCGAGGACATTCCGCATCACCTGCAACTTGACCATCCACCGGACCTTGTCGAGATTCGCGGCGAGGTGTACATGCCTATCGAGGCTTTCGAGCGTCTCAACAAAGAGCAGGCCGAGGCTGGCGGGAAAATCTTTGCCAACCCCCGAAACGCCGCTGCTGGATCGCTACGACAGAAAGACCCTTCGGTTACGGCGTCGCGATCTTTGTCGATCTGGTGCTATGGCTTGGGTGCTGTTCAAGGCCTAGACATTGCGACGCAGTGGGAGGCTCTCGAATGGATCAGGAAGGCCGGACTTCCCGTAAACCCGCTCGTCGAAAAGCAAGAGTCGATCGAGAAAGTGTACGAGTACTGCGAGAGACTTCTCGAGCAGCGCCATGGGCTCGGATACGAAATAGACGGGGTAGTTGTCAAGGTCAACTCCTTCGCCGTGCAACAACGCTTAGGTGCCACATCGAAAGCTCCCAGATGGGCTATAGCTTTCAAGTTTCCTCCGGAGGAAAAAACCACCAAGCTTTTGGATATCCAGGTTCACGTGGGGCGCACCGGAGCGGTAACTCCCATCGCGGTGCTGGATCCGGTACGAGTCGCTGGATCAATGGTGTCCTTTGCTTCCTTGCACAACGAAGACGAGGTCAAAAGAAAGGACATACGCATCGGCGACTGGGTGATCGTCCGCAAGGCCGGCGATGTTATTCCCGAAATCGTTGGCCCAGTAAAGGACCGTCGAACGGGAGAAGAGAGACAGTTCGTAATGCCGACACACTGTCCCGTATGCGGGGCCGAGATTGTGCGTCCTCCTGGAGAAGCCATTGCCCGCTGCAGTGGGGGCTTTTCCTGCCCGGCGCAAGTGCTAGAGAGGCTGCACCACTTCGTAAGCCGACAAGCTATGGACATACAAGGGCTCGGCTACCAGACACTTGCTCTTCTCTTAGACGAAGGGCTCATCAAGGATGAAGGAGACCTCTATTTCCTTGACCTTTCGAATTTGTCTGCCTACCCGGGTTTTGGAGAAAAGTCTGTAGCTAACATTGCCGCGGCTATCGAGGAATCCAAAAAGCGTCCTTTGTCCAATCTTCTCGTAGGGTTGGGCATCAGGCATGTTGGCCCGAGGGCTGCCAAGATTTTGGCCGAACACTTCGGCAGCCTTGACGCGATCGCCTCTGCGTCTGTGGAAGAGCTTGAAGCTCTTCCTGAGATCGGCCCCGTGATCGCTCGCTCGGTTTACGAATACTTCAGGGACGAAACCCACCTGGCAATCGTGGACAAACTTCGAAGGGCCGGAGTAAACATGGTCGAGGAGCGTCGCCAGGTTGAGGGACCTTTAAAGGGCATCACTATCGTAGTTACCGGGACGCTTTCTGGTTTTAGTCGAGAGGAGGCGGAGGCTGCTATCGAAGAAAGAGGGGGGCGCGCTTCTTCCTCGGTGTCGAAGAGAACTTCTTATGTGGTGGCGGGAGAAAACCCCGGTTCAAAACTGGCAAAGGCCAGAGATCTTGGGATTCCGATTCTGAACGAGGAACAGTTTGTTCGACTGCTAGAGGAAGGACCCCAGGTGCTATCTACTTGAGACCTCGAAGAGATGCAATTCTTAGGCCCCGCGTTCGCTAACTTGACCGGCTGGTCAAGTTTCGAAAACACTGTTAACTGGATGGATTGAGCATCGACCGTTTCGGTGTCGACCTTGGGCCGTTGTCTCGATATCTAGTCTTGAGGAGCCGAGTAGGAGTCGTATCGTGTTCGATTTGTCACCTGACGAAGTGCAATCAGCTGTGGTTGAAACGCTCCAAGAATTTGCCGCCGAAGAAATTCGTCCCTTTGCCAGGGATGCTGAAAAGGCTGGGGAGCCGCCAGAAGCCGTACTCAAGCACCTCGTGGATATGGGCTTTCATGCCTCTGTTCCGGAGGAGTATGGGGGAGCAGGTGAGTTTTCTAGCGTCACGAAGGCTTTGATAGCTGAACAGCTAGCGTGGGGAGACCCGGGAATAGCAGCATGCGTACTTTGGTCTTCACAGCCCGCCATTCTGATAGGAATGGCCGGTAGCGAAGAGCAGCGTGCAGAGTGGTTACCCATTTTCGCATCAGGTGAGTTCATAAAGGGTTCGGTGCTTCTTTACGAACACCCCCCACTCTCGTCTGGCGCACGACTTGCAACTACGGCGCGCCGATATGGCAGGGACTGGATATTGGATGGGCACAAGTGCGGTGTCCTATGGCCACGGGGAGCCGATGTCCGAGTAGTGGTGGCAGGGATCGAGGGTAGCGATCGGTTGGGTGCCTTCTTGCTTCCCAAGGACTCGAAGGTGGACGTGACAAGAGACGATTCCATAGAAGGGAAGATCGGACTGAGGGCAGCCCCAACGGGCCAAGTGGAGCTGCGCCGAGTGATCGTAAAAGGCGACGCATTTCTTGGCGGAAACGCTGCAGACTCCGGTCGTTTGGAGCGAGCTTTATGCGCTTGCCGCATAGATACGGGTGCGATCGCGGTTGGCTTAGCCAGGGCGGCGCTGGAATATGCATCGAACTATGCGACCGAGCGAGTCGCTTTCGGAAAGCCTATCGGTGCTTTTCAGGGAATTTCTTTCATGATCGCGGACATGGCTACTGCCGTCGACGGCGCAAGGTTGGCTGTATGGGCGGCAGCTTCTGAGATCGATAAAGGCGGAGCACCTACTAGAGCTGTTGCGCTAGCGAACTCTGCCGCGCTCGACACGGCCTTGCTATGCGGAACCGATTCTGTGCAGGTTTTGGGCGGACATGGCTTTATCACTGACCATCCTGTAGAGAAATGGTATCGGGATGCGATCGCTCTCGATGCATTTGAAGGAGCTCTCGACGCACGGGCATATCTTGCTGAATCTTACGCCGACTGAGAATCTTGCTGCGTGTGCACGATGCCAGGGATTGGCTTTTGGGCAATGGCAGTGCAACTTTTCAAGTTGTAGGTGGGATGGGGCATTTTGGGCACGCCGCCAGGGGTAAAAAGCAGGTTCGAAAGAAAAAGGATAGAGACCAATGATTGACTTTGAGTTGTCGAGTCGGGCGAGGATGATTCAGGACATGGCGCGCGCGTTCGCTCTCAACAACATTCGTCCATACGCACGCCAGGCGGACACGGAAGGGAAAATGCCCGAAGAGGTAATCCGCCAGCTCGCCTCCTTCGGGATGGTGGGGGGCTCCATGCCTCTTGGCCGCGAAAGGGAGGAGCTAGGAGCGGAATCCGAGCCCAAGGAGAACAACCTGCTCGCTGTCGTCGGTGCCGAGCAGATGGCGTATGGGGATCCCGCAGTAATTATGAACATCCCCGGCCCGGGCTTAGCGGCACCGGCCATAAACGCCATGGGCACCCCGGAGCAAAAGGAACGTTTTCTCGGCATATTTCAAAAGAACGATGGCAAGTTGCGTTACGGAGCGTACGCGTATACAGAGGCACACTTTGGATCCGACACCTCGCAAGTAGCCACGACTGCAAAGCGGGATGGAGACGAGTGGGTGTTGAACGGTCGAAAGATCTTCTGCACCAACGGTGCTCGCGCCGACATCGTTGTTGTGTTTGCCACAGTGGACAAAAGTTTGGGGCGTGAGGGAATCAAGGCATTTGTCGTCGAAAAGGGGACCCCAGGATTCGAAGTCGGCAAAATTGAAGACAAGCTAGGGATCAAGGCATCGGAGACCGCCGAGTTAATTTTGGACAACGTCAGGGTGCCAATGGACAACCTCCTCGGCGGTGAAGCGGCACTGGATCCAAAGCGCAAAGCGGGGTTTATCGGCGCCATGAAGACTTTCGATTCGACGCGTCCAATGGTTGCAGCTTTGGCCCTCGGAATTGGCCAGGCTGCCTTCGATTACGTCAAAGAGTGGGTAAGAACCGAAATAAAAGCAGGATATCCGTTCAAAAAGCGTACGGAGGTGTCGCTGACCTTGGCCGACGCAGAACGGGAGCTTGCGATAAGTCGCCACCTCATCTGGCGAGCCGCCTGGATGGCAGACCGTTCGATCCCCAACACGAGGGAAGCTTCCATGGCGAAGGCATACGCGCCCCAGGCGGCTTATCGTGTCTGCCGTGACGCGGTTAGAATCATGGGCCCGGAGGGTTACTCCAAGGAGCACCTCGTCGAGAAGTGGTACCGGGACATAAAGATTTATGACATCTTCGAGGGCACTGGCCAGATTCAGCGCGTAGTGATCTCGAGGAGAATTCTCGGGTACCTAGACAAAGACGACGAGGATTCCAGCAAGGCAGCTTGACGAAGACAGCTTGGAGTCCACAGTTTGCGGCCTCAGGTGTTACTCTCTAGCGAGGTCGGGGTATATCTAACGGACAGGAGGTGAAGAAACAGTGGGAGCTCTAGACGGTCGGGTGTGCATTGTGACGGGTGCTGGACGTGGAATAGGTCGTGAGCACGCCCTATATCTCGCCAGCCAGGGAGCCAAGGTTGTCGTGAACGACCTGGGAGGAAACATCGACGGAACGGGCGCTGATCGCGCACCTGCCCAGCAGGTAGTCGATGAGATAAAAGAGATGGGTGGCGAGGCTGTTGCCAACGTCGATAGTGTTAGCGATTGGGAAGGCGCCGAAAGACTGATCCAGACAGCAATCGATACATTCGGCACTCTTCATGTTCTGGTAAACAACGCCGGAATATTGCGAGATCGAGTGATCGTGAACATGACCGAGGAGGAGTGGGACGCTGTCATCAACGTCCATCTAAAAGGGCATTTTGCACCGTTGCACCACGCTGCCGCCTACTGGAGACAACAGGCAAAGGCAGGCAATCCCCTAAAAGCGTCGGTAATTCACACTTCTTCAGAGTCCGGTCTGTTCGGAAACCCGGGCCAATCTAACTACGGTGCTGCTAAGGCCGGCATCGCTGCCTTGAGCATCATTGCCTCCAAGGAATTGGCGAGATACGGAGTCCGATCGAATACTATCGCGCCTCGGGCTAGAACCAGGCTGACGGAGTCAACCTTTGGCAGCCAAGCACTCTCGGTGCCGGAGGGTCAATTTGATATTTGGGATCCAGCGAACATATCGCCGGTCGTGGCTTGGCTCGCCCACGAGGACTGCCCCGCAAATGGCGAGACGTTCTTTGTTTTCGGAGGAACCGTACAGCGTGTCAAGGGCTGGACTTTTGACGAAGAACACAAGATTGAGAAGGCTTCAAGGTGGACACTGGACGAACTGTTGGAGGAGGGCAAGCGACTTCTGGGCTGATAGGGAAATACAGAACAGCCTAGGTTCATGGCGTGTACCCGGCCATGGGGTCTGGATCCGTATAACTCGAAATTTTATTCTCGTACGCGCCGCAAGTCGCGTTTTGCCTGTTCAGTGTGGGTCGACTTGATCGGAAGAAAAGAGTATGCTTATACGGCGCGAGTCCCGGTGCACAAGCAAGCGGGCAATGTTCCCCAGCCATTGCCCGTGCCAAGGCATCTCGGCGGTGTTCCCCAGCCACACTCGAAACTGCCCGCTACCGGGACTCGCTTTTTCGCGTCGGCACCTGACTGGTGTGGCTTTTTTGCACAACCCTATCTACTCTCTTAGCCACTAGGAGCTCTCGGTGGATCTTATTGGCATGCACGCACAGCAAAAGGGAGACTCCCCAGCGCTTATAGAGGGGGAGAGGGTGTTGACGTGGGCGGAGTATCGGGACCTGAGGAACCGACTGGCCCGATCTCTCCTAGATCTCGGGCTTAGGCCTGGGTCCACCTTAGTACAGTTCTTGCATAACTCTATCGAGAGCTGCCTCGTGTCGGCGGCGGCCTCGGAGCTCAGGACAACGAATACCCCGATTAATCATCGTCTCAAGGCCGAAGAAGTCGCTTACATTCTCGAAGACTCCGACGCTACCTGTGTTGTATCGGAGTCGGAATTCCTTCCGATACTGGGCGAGGCTCGCAAGAGCGTGCCCTCTGTGTCGCACTGGGTAGTCGTTGGTGAAGACGTTCCGTCGTGGGCGATTCCTTTTGCGAGTTTGGTCGAGAAGGGCTCTTCAGATCCCGTAGAGATTCCAGAGGAAAGTCCTGGTGAAGCGCAGGCAATGATTTACACATCGGGAACAACAGGAAAGCCGAAAGGAGCGAAGCGGAGAGGGATCTCGAATCCAGCGTCTGTTATGACCTGGATTCAGGAGTTCGGTTTGAGACCTGACGATGTGCATTTGATAGCTGGGCCGCTCTACCACTCTGCACCGCTTGCATTCGCCACGCTTGCTCAGGCTATGGGAAATACCTCAGTAATAATGCGGAAGTTCGACGCAGAGCGAGCTCTAGCAGAGCTCCAGGAGCACAAGGTCACCACTACTTTTATGGCTCCGACCTTGGTAAAGCGGATTTTGCAAGTGGATCCGGAGACATTTGGAAAATACGACATCTCTAGTCTCCGCGTCCTGATAGTCGCGGGGGCGCCGTGTCCGCAAAAAATCAAAGAGGATGTGTGGGAGCGGATAGGACCCGTACTTTACGAATTCTACGGGTCCACCGAACTGGGTATAAACACGATCCTCAAGCCCCATGAAACTATAGAGAAGCCTGGTTCGTGCGGTAAGGCTATGCCTGGCGTGGAGATAGCCCTTTTTGACGAAGAGGGCAACGAGGTGGGTGTAAACACTCCGGGGGAGCTGTACGTAAGGCGCAACCCGATGGTCTTTGAAGAGTACTACAAGAAACCGGACGCAACGGCAAGCGCGCAAAAAGGTGAGTGGGTTTCGGTAGGAGACATCGCTTACAGGGACGAAGACGGCTTTTATTACATATGCGACCGGAAGATCGACATGATCATTTCTGGAGGAGTCAACATCTACCCCGCAGAGATCGAAGACGTTCTGCATCGGCATCCCGCTGTAGCAGATGTGGCGGTTTTTGGAATTCCCGACGAGGAGTGGGGCGAGAAAGTACACGCTGCTATTCAGCCTGTCGCTGGGGCCATCCTTACACCGGAAGAAATCCAGAGATGGGCCCGGGAGCGCCTCGCCGACTACAAGGTTCCCCGATCGATCAGTTTTCATGAGGACTTTCCGAGGGACTTGGCAGGAAAGCTCATAAAGCGACAGTTGAGAGATCCGTTCTGGGCCGATCGGCAAACCAAAGTCTGAGGTGGCCCCGCCCGAAGAGAGAGTTTTCTCCCATCACCCAGATACGACGCTAGCCTTTCACCGTGGCTGTGGGGATGCAGAACCGGCTGTAGCTCCCAAATCCTGGATAGTGCTCGCTGTAGCGCTTATCGGGTACTTCTCTACCGCGTTTTTGATAACTATCGTTTCGGCTTCTCTTCCTCGAATCGCCACGGATCTGGGCGCTTCGGATGCCTCGGTGACTTGGGTACTAACTGGTCCTATGCTCGCTTCTGGCGTTTTAATGCCGCTGGCGGGGCGTCTGGCCGACCTTTGGGGGTACAGACGCCTGTTCTTGGCTGGTTTAGCAGCATCTTCGGTTTTGGCTGTTTTTATCGCATTGTCGTGGAGTATCACGAGCCTTATCGCTTTCCGGGTTCTGTGGGCTATAGCTGGGGTGGCAGCGGGTCCATCATCCATGGCTATCATCATGCGGGCTTTTCCGCCTCACGAGAGGGTCCGCGCAATGGGATGGTGGTCGTTCGTATCGGCGGGCGCACCCGTCCTAGGTGTGGTTATAGGCGGACCTCTCGTGGAGCGGTTCTCTTGGCGCTTCGTCTTCGCTGGACAGGTTCCCCTTAGTCTCGTGGCGATCGCGCTGGCTGTGATTTTTCTTCCATCGGACCGAGATCAGGGTGGTGCTGTTTTAGATTTAGCCGGCTCAGCTCTTGCTGGAACCGCTGTGGGACTGCTTCTTTTTAGTGTGAACCGTGCTGCCGAGTGGGGATGGCGCCATCCTATTGTGATAGCTAGTCTTCTGGCGACCCCCGTCTTCGCTGCTGCGTTCGTCCTCGCCGAAAAACAGGCGAAAAACCCGCTCATTCCTATCGGTTTTTTGAAAACTCGTAACTTTGCGGCGCCTATCACGACCCATCTGATGGCGAGTTTCGCTTATATGGGCGGCTTTTTCATCACGCCGTTCTTGCTCCAGAGAGTTTTCGGGTTTTCTGTGACAAAGACGGGATTTTTCATGCTTCCACGCCCTGTTGCGTTCACCCTGACTGCACCACTTGCTGGAGCGCTGGCGGTTCGAATGGGCGAGCGGAGGACCATATTGGGGGCGATGGTATGCATGAGTGCCTCAATGGCACTTCTCTCGTTTGGTGCGGCCAACAGGCACGGCGGCGCTATCGTGGCGGGGTTGGTATTGAGCGGTACGGCGCTGGGTTCTGCGAGTCCTTCCCTTTCGTCTACGGTTGCGAACGCTGTTACTCCGGATTACTTGGGCACTGCTGGCGCGGCGACTAACCTCGCGTCGACGGTCGGGGCTGTACTAGGGATGGAGACCTTGAGAGGCGTCGCTGCCACCGCCGGAGGCAAGGGAAGCGCCTATGCCTTGGCGTACGCTGGGGCCGGCATTGTAGCTTTTTTGGCAATGGTGCCGGCTCTGGGAGTCGAGTCGCTAAGAAGATCGGACAGCGTCCAACAGAGCCCGCAAAAGCTGGCCGAAAACCCGGAGACCCTCAATACAAAGGCTACCGGGAAGAACGCGTCAGCCCAGCAGTGACAGCGGGTATTCGATTGGTGATACGGTTATGACGATACAGCGGGAGCATTTGTAGCTCCGTTTCCTAAGGGTGGTTCCCCGCTCTGGCGCTCTATTTGCACACCGAATGCAATATCCATTTCTAGCTGTAGACTCTGTGACGTTTGTGGGCCACTGGATGCCTCAGCGAAACGCAGGGAACCTTTTATAGAAGATGACGGATCGACTACGATCTTGATGGGCTCACCTAGGTCGGGGACGAACCAGAATCTCGTGAACGTGTTGAGGGTCATCGTGCCAGAAGACCTAACTCCGTTTGGGAGACCGATCCGAGAGAGGTCGAGAGTGGCGAGATCAACCGAGGTCAAGGATTGGCTGGTGATTAACATAGCTCGTCCCCACTCGGTTTTCTCATCATGCTCGTAGGTGTTGACAGTGGTCATTTGTAACGGCCTACTGAAACCCTTAGGTCGAATCTGGATGCTCTTGGTCCACTGTTCCCCGGGTCGTATGGCATGATCAGGCAGTAATGGGGCTGGCCCAGTAAACCCGAACGGTGAGATGACCCCTCCGCCAAGTACCTGTCCTCCCCCGAGAGCTGGACCCGGGATAAACACAGGACTACCTTGCCCGCTTTCTATTTCGAAGCTCCCATCGGGATTGACACGAAGTACGGTTTCAAAGTTGTCCCGGCCGAGTTGGGGGTTTTGGACCGGTCGGCCGTTTACACTCACTCCTATCCGAGTGTTGGACAGATCAATCTTGATTTGTGTTGCCCCATCAGAGAGTCGCTCAATGACTCGCAAAGTCATGTCCGAGGTTATGATCGACTTCACGCTTACGGGTCCGGAGTGATCGGCCAGTTCTCCGCCGCCCAATACGGTGCCCTCCATTGCGTACTCAAACTTGTAGAACCGCGCTTCGGCTGATTTGAAAGTAATCCGCAGTCCTTCAGTTTCGGGGGCGGAGTTGGTTCGTGGAGATTCGATCTCGGGCGCCGTAGTTTTAGCTCCGATCTTGCGTAGTGCAACGGCTGCACCCGCCAATGCGGATAACAAGGCCACAACAAGTACAGCTACTAGAACCACGACCCGTGTTTTCCTCTGCTTTGGAGGAGCTACACGGGGCTGACCTGTCCCTAGGGGATTTTGCTGATGCTGTGTATTGGCGGCTCGGGAGTTGGGCTGAGAGGCGTGCCCGTGAATCGATGAGATCCGATCTGTCGTAACTTCGGGCAAGCTTTCCGTTGGACGAAAAGACTCGTTGAATTCCTGGGGCTCCGTGCCGTTTTTGTCCATGTGTTGGCCTTTTAGCCGAACTCGGCAATTTAGCGGGTTGCAATTCCGTGTTGCGGCGCCTACGTCTGCCGATTTATCCAGGATCCGAGTATATTTAGTTTTGCTAAAAACAGGATGACGCCACCGCATCATGCAGGGAGCCGCAATGAAGTTCTTCGTCTTTAATTTGATGCCCTACCGAGATTTGGATCCTTCTTATCGAGGTCCTGCTTGGGTTGACGTCCCGAACAAGCTTTACGAGCCCGAGAAAGGACACGTCTATTACAACGAGTACATAGACCAGCTCGTAGAAGCCGAGTCATTAGGCTTCGATGGTGTCTGCGTAAACGAGCACCATCAGAACGCATACGGGAACATGCCAAGCCCGAACCTTATCGCATCCATCTTGGCTCGCCAGACGGAGCGCATTAGGATAGCCGTCGTAGGCAATGCTCTTCCCCTTTACAATCCGCCGACAAGAGTCGCTGAGGAGTTCGCCATGATAGACGTAATCTCTGGCGGACGACTCATTGCTGGAATGGTGGTTGGAGGGGGACCGGAGTACTACAGTTTCGGAATAAACCCTACATACGCGAGGGAGCTGTTTTACGAGTATCACGACCTAATCATTGCAGCATGGACCAAAGAAGGACCTTTCTCGTTCGAGGGAAAGCATGTAAGGCTTAGGAAGATCAATCCCTGGCCTCGGCCACTACAAAGACCTCACCCTCCGGTTTGGATCCCAGGTGCAGGCTCGCTCGAGACCATGGAGTTCGTTGCATCCAAGCGCTACTCTTACATGGGCATTCCTTACTTCCATATCGATGTGTTCCGCCGCAACTTCTCTTTTTTCAGAGAGGCGTGCGAGAGAGCGGGATACACGCCCGACCCAGAGCAGGCGGGCTGGCTCGTACCAATTTACGTCGGCGATGACGATGTATCGGCTCGCCGAGAGTTCGAGCCACACCTGTGGTATTTCGTCAAGCGCCTCCTCCCAGGGATCACCATAGTTCCACCCGGGTATACATCCGAGCGTTCATGGCTAGCGATCATAGAAAACGCAGGCACGTTCATGGAGTCTGTCGAAACTTGGGAGGAGATAGAAAAAGGTGAGTATGCCATAGTGGGGGGACCTGAGACGGTCGCCGACAAGCTCTCGCGTTATATAAGAGAACTCGGAGTCGGAGTGCTGCTGGGTCTTTTTCAGCTCGGCTCGATGCCTCATGCCCAGGCCGTCGACAACATGCGAAGGTTTGCCGAAGCAGTTCTACCTAGGTTGCGAGAAGAGTTTGCTGGGTGGGGCGGTACCGGTCCGACACCGATCTAGCAACCCCTCCCTTGCTAGCTATTTGTGCCTAATGGCCGTATGGCGTACCAGGACCAGGAGTAGTAGATGTCTGCGGACTTGAAGATTCAATCTGAGCGACCCGCCCAAGTCGGGCTGGTAGACCGTAAAGGCCAGGGAAGGCCCGTACTCTATCTGCATGGTTTTTTGGGGGAAGGATTGGGCACCCCCGCTGTTGACCATCTCGCCGAGACGGGGTTCGAAGTTCTTAGGCCGTGGATTCCTGGCTTCCAAAGCATTGATGAGCTGGAGGGAATCGACGGTTTCGACGATCTTTCTTTCTGGCTTGTAGACTTACTTGACGCTGAGGGTCTGGCGTCGGTGGCAGTAGTCGGGACTTGCCTAGGGGGATGGCTCGCAGCGGAGTTTGCAGTACGCAACCCTGCGCGGGTAGATAGGCTAGTCCTTACAGGGGCTCCTGGCATTCAGACCGAGCGCCATCGGCCTGCAGAGTTTTTTGGGATCCCGTTCGATAAGATGGCGGAGTTGCTTTTCTTCGATCAGTCGCAGCCATTCGCTCAATTGATGAAAGCTGCGAGTGGGGCATCGGGCCGTCCGATCGGATCAGGGAAAGCCGTACTTCCTTTTCTTCGTTCTCTGGCTGCCACAGCTCGCTTTGCATGGAACCCATACTTTGTAGATCCGAAGCTGGAGGCGAGATTAGGGCGGATCGGGTGTGAGACCCTCGTGGTATGGGGAGCCGAGGACAGGTTTTTGCCCGTCGGTATTGGGAAGCGATGGGCCGAGATGATTCCTCGCGCTACATTTGTCGCAATCCCATCGTGCGGCCACTTTCCGGTTCTGGAAAAACCAGAGGAATGGGCGCACCAAGTCTCCGCGTTTTTAGCTTAGCGATAGCCTTGGATATCGATCAGCCGAAGCGTGGGCGCCACTTACCCTTGACTGACACCGGGACTGGCTCCCGTCGCTTGTCTTCGGGCGCCTTCTCGCACTCGAAGCGAATATGGGCCTGTCTTCGAAGGCGTTTCAGCGGCTTGCCACAGTAAGGGCAAGGTTCCCGGTGCTGATACCGTTCGAGTCTGGGTCTCGCCATCGCTAGCATCCTGTCGAGGATAGTGTGCTCAGAATGAAAGGCCCTCGGACGTGCCAGTGGGCTTTACTTGATCTCCCCTGGAGGACCGGCCGTTTGCCCTTCTACGAAAGTAGAGCTAGACGTGCCATGGCCGCCGCGCCACCGCTCTACGCCTTCGAGTAGCGTATTCCAGGCGAGGGTGGCACACTTGATCCTGACCGGAAACTTCACTACGCCTTGTAATGCTTCCAGCTCTCCGAGTCCGGTCGAACCCAAATTTCCCTCTGGGATTTCACTCTCGCCCTGGTGGATTTTTTCTTCCCGTACCGTCATCATTCGCTTGAAACGATCCACTAGGTCATCGATTTCTTCAAGCTTTTTATTCCTTATCGCCTCGCTCATCATCGATGCAGACGCTTGAGATATCGAGCATCCCTGGGACTCTATCTTGACGTCGATTAATGATTCGTTGTCGAACAACAAGTAAAGGGTGATCTCGTCCCCGCACAGGGGGTTGAAACCTTCTGCCTTGATCGCCGGTGGCGATGGCAGGGCCCCCTGATTCCTAGGACTTCTGTAATGATCCAGAATGACTTCCTTGTAGACGTCCTCAAGCGACACCGAACAGTTCCTTGGCTACATGCAACCCTTTGACGAGGGCGTCGACATCCGCTTCGTCATTGTAGATGTAAAAACTTGCTCTCGTAGTCGCTTGTACCCCAAGATAACCCATGAGCGGCTTAGCGCAGTGGTGTCCTGCCCTCACGGCGACTCCCTCTTGATCGAGGATGGTAGCCAGATCGTGAGGGTGTATGTCGTAGAAGGAAAAGCTCACTGCAGCTCCGCGTCTCTCCGGAGAGCGAGGTCCATAGATCTGGATATTTTTACCATAGACGTCCTGGAGAGCTTCAAGGGCAGCGCCCACCATCTCGATTTCATGCTCCCTCACCCGCTCCATTCCCAGGTCGGTCAGGTAATCGACGGCTTCTCCCAAAGCGATGGCTTCAGCTATGGGTGGTGTTCCCGCCTCGAACTTGTGAGGTAGGGGAGCCCACTTAGCACCCTGGGTAGTGACGTCGGCAATCATCTCGCCGCCTCCTAAGAAAGGCGGCATCTCCTCGAGTAGTTCACGCCGCCCATAGAGGATACCTACTCCGGTCGGGCCGCACATTTTGTGACCAGTTGCAACATAAAAGTCGCACCCTATAGCCGAGATATCCACTGGCATGTGGGGTGCAGCCTGGGCGCCGTCGACCACTGTAATCGCCCCTGATTCTTTCGCTCTCGAAACGAGGTCTCGGACTGGATTGATCGTTCCCAAGACATTGGATGCGTGCGTGCACCCGAATACCTTGACAGGACGACTGAGCTTTTTCTCGAAGTCTTCGAAGTCGATCTCACCTTCGGGCGTCAAGCCTACGAACTCCACGACGGCCCCGGTGCGCTCGGCAAGTAAAAACCACGGCACGATATTGGAGTGATGTTCCATGAGCGTTACAACTAGTCGGTCTCCTTCCTTCACGTTGGCAAGGCCGTAAGAGTAGGCAACTAGGTTTACTGCCTCGGAGGCGTTTTTGGTGAAAACGATGGAGCGCTGTGGCTCGGGTTCTGGTACGCGGAGGAACTTAGCCACTTTCTGTCGTGCGCGCTCGAACGCCTCGGTCGCTTCTTCAGCGAGTGTGTGCACACCTCGGTGGACGTTTGCATTGTGCAAGCAGTAGTAAGCATCGAGAGATTGGATCACTCTAAGGGGTTTTTGAGAGGTGGCGGCGGAGTCAAGGTAAACGAGGTCTTTTCCGCTACGTACTTTTCTTGTGAGGATGGGGAAGTCCTGTCGAAGATCCCTTCCGAAGCGACTTTCGGAAGCGGAGCGCTCGTTCATTGGGTCTTCCCCACAGCTGCCGAGAGAAAGCGTTCGTAGCCCTGCTGCTCTAATTCTTCTGCCAGCTCGGCAGCGCCGCTGGCAACTATCTGTCCGTCCACGAGCACGTGTACCTTGTCTGGCTTCAAGTACCTGAGAATCCTCTGGTAGTGCGTGATCAAGAGAATGGCCATCTCGGGTCGGTGCGCTCTTACTTTTTCGATTCCCTCGGCGACTATGCGCAGTGCGTCTATGTCCAGGCCTGAGTCTGTCTCGTCTAGAATGGCCACGACAGGTTCCAATACGGCAAGCTGGAGAATTTCCGAGCGCTTTTTCTCACCGCCCGAAAAGCCTTCGTTCACATAGCGATCAGCGAATGATGGGTCCATGTGAAGTTCTCTCAAGGCGTCCTGCAGCATCAAACGAAGTTCAAAGGCTGCGTAGTTCTTGCCGGTTCGTTGCGTGAGGGCAGCTTTTAGCATCTGCAGGATGGTTACACCGGGGATTTCTTCTGGGTACTGAAAGGCAAGAAACAGGCCGGCGCGGCCCCGCTCGTCGGGGCTCATCTCCGTGATGTCGGTACCTTGCAAGAATATTTTTCCGGCGGTTATGTGATATGAAGGCTTCCCGGCTATAGCGGAGGCGAGGGTGGACTTCCCTGATCCGTTGGGCCCCATTATGGCGTGAAGCTCGCCAGGGTAGATAGCGAGTGACACCCCCTTGACAATCTGGCGGTCTTCGGTCGCCACCCACAGGTCTTTTACTTCAAGGGCGGGAGCCGGTTCGTTATTCATCGATTCAATGTCATGTCGCTGGCCGCTCATGGCAGTCTCAGCGTCTGGTTTTGCAGTGTTGTCCGAGTTTTCCATCGCCACCTTTTTTACTGGATCCTTCGTAATAATTCTATCGGTCCCTTGGTCACCCTAAAAGAGCGAATTGAAAAGAGACGCGGTCGGCGCGCCCGGATTCGAGAATCGTCTAGTTACCATCCTCGTTCTATCCACTCGTCTAGATGCGGCTTTTCAGCTCCGATAGTAGTGTCGAGTCCGTGGCCGGGCAGAACCAATGTCGTTTCCGGGAGCACAAACAGCGAGGTCTTGATCGACTCGATTATCGTCGCAAATGCGTCTCGGTTTCCCCACGTGTTTCCTGGCCCTCCGGGGAAAAGGGTGTCGCCAGAGAACAGAAGTCCCTCCGTTACGAAGCATGTGGAGCCGGGCGTGTGCCCGGGGGTATGCAAGGCTTTCAAAGATACGTTTCCGATCTCGAAAATTTGTTCGTGCTCTATGTAGAAATCGGGTCCAGAGGGGATCGAGGAGGCATCCGCTCGATGGATACCTACTGCTGCCCCTGTACGTTCGCGTACTTCGGTGACTGCTTGCACATGGTCATGGTGGCCGTGGGTCGTGAGAACGTATCGGAGGTCGAACTCTGATGCGACATCCAATATTCTTTCGGGCTCGTTGGCTGCGTCCACGAGTGCCGCAATCCCGGTTTTACGGCAAGCGAGAACGTATGAGTTGTTGTCGAATGGACCGACTACGATCTTGAATAAAATCCTGTTGGCGTCTTCGAAGTGCGGCAGTTTGTTAGGCATAGAGACTCCCTCCCAGATCTTGACCGATCAGTCAATTGTGCGCGAGGTTAAATGTGTCGCGTTGTGAAGGTTGCGCGACATGTTTTATCCGGCCCGTTGTGGCTTTTTGAACTTCGCTATTTGGGAGTATGGCTGTTGTGGTGTCAAGATCTGAGCGTGTTTATCATGCACCTGTACTCTGCTAAGTAACCGAAGTGAAATTCAGGTAACAGAACCCCGGGCAACTGCCCTCGGCTTGGATTCTTGAGGAATCTTATTTATAGGAGCCGGAGTCAGCGGGTCGAGGTAGCGAAAAGGTGTGTGACATAGAAACTTTGAGGAGTCGAGGAAATGGATTTCGACTACGGCGAAAGAGCAGAGGCGTTCCGCCAGGAAGTAAGAGACTGGCTGGAGAAGAACCTTCCCAAAGAAAAGACTGGTGATGAACTCAGAATTATTCTCCAGGGCGACGACCGGGAAAGCTTCCTCAGGGAGTGGGACGCCAAATTGCGGGATGCCGGGTACGTCGGTATTGCCTGGCCCAAAGAGTACGGGGGAAGAGGGCTGTCCACTCTTGAGCTGCTGGTATTCAACGAGGAGATGGTGAGGGCTCGTGCTCCTCAGCGACTTAACTTCTTCGGCGAAGGTCTTGTGGGGCCCACGATCATCCAGTGGGGAACTGAAGCACAAAAGAAGTACTTCCTGCCCCGTATACTTTCGGGCGAACACATCTGGTGTCAGGGGTTCTCCGAGCCAAACGCAGGATCCGATCTAGCTTCTCTTCAGACTCGCGCCATGCTCGACGGTGGCGAGTGGGTCATCACTGGTCAGAAGGTATGGACGACCATGGCACAGTATGCCAATTGGTGCTTCGTACTGGCTCGCACCGATCCTGACGCTCCAAAGCGCAAAGGCATCTCTTATCTGCTCGTCCCGATGGATCAAGAAGGTATCGAGGTGCGTCCACTCAAGCAGCTCACGGGAACTGCCGAGTTCAACGAGGTCTTTTTCGACGGAGCTCGCACCCACGTAGACAACGTCGTGGGTGGTGTCAACAACGGCTGGACAGTAGCGATGACGACGCTCGGTTTCGAACGAGGCGGCACAGCGACGACGAGCTATTTGCGTTTTTCAAGAGAGCTTCGCCGCATTGTGGAGCTGGCTCGAGAACGTGGAAAGCTCGGCGACCTAAATTTGCGCCAGCGTATTGCCCAGCACCACATTGAGGTCGAGATAATGAGGTACTCTGGGTACCGTTCTCTAACCAACGTGCTTGCCGGAAAACCTCCCGGACCGGAGTCTTCGATCTCTAAGCTCTTCTGGAGCGAGTACCACAGGCGGGCCATGGAGACGATGATGTCCATCCGGGGTCTCGAAGGGCAGGTGGTCGGGGAAAACTACACCCTTGATGCTTTCCAGCAGGCGTACTTGTTCAGTCTTTCCGAGACCATTTACGCAGGTACCAGTGAGATTCAGCGGAACATTATTGGGGAGCGCATACTAGGTCTTGCGAGGGAGCCTCGGGTCGAAGAAGACAAGGATAAGAAGGCGTCCCCTTCCAGGATGGCCGAGCCAGCAGGGGTCAGGTAATCGATTCGACTCCGTGAGTCCTTGATGCGATTTTTCGGACGCAATTACTTAGGGTCAAGTGTGACATTGCTGGGCCAGAGCGGGTAGCGTTGTTGCACTCTCCAGCAGAAGCACAACTTTGATGTCGGCAGACCGAGCGAGGGAGGCACGTAAATGAACTTCGCCTTCAGCGAAGAGCAAGAAGAACTGAGAAAGTCAGCGCGTCGATTCTGCGAAGAGCAGTTCTCTTCGCAGGTGGTCCGCAGGATTATGGAGACCAATACCGGCCTTGACGAAGAGCTTTGGAGGCGAATGGCCCAGGAGTTGGGCTGGCAGGGAATGATAATTCCCGAGCAGTACGGAGGGTATGGGTTTGGCCAGATTGAACTTATAGTCCTCATGGAAGAAATGGGTCGTGCGGTGCTCGCTGCTCCCTTTTTCTCCACGGTGTGTCTCGCTGCCAACGCTCTCCTCGTTGCTGGTACAGAGGAACAAAAACAGGCTTTATTGCCCGGAATTGCTGATGGGTCGCGCATCGCGACGCTCGCGCTGACCGAAGAGTCCGGCCGATGGGATGCAGGGGGCATTCAGGCTACGTACACATCCTCAGGTGGTGATTTCGTCGTAAACGGAAAAAAGACCTACGTTCTCGATGGGCACACAGCAGACACCATTGTTGTCGCGGCTCGCAAAGAAGGGACCTCGGGCGAGGAAGGGATCTCTTTGTTTGTCGTCGATGCGAACTCGGAGGGCATTACCAGGAGACCGCTGGCGACGATGGATCAAACCCGGAAGATGGCCGAGGTTAGTTTTGACGCGGTAAAGGTTCCGGCCTCTGGATTGATGGGTGAAGAAGGGGAGGGCTGGACCGCCCTATCGAAGGTTCTCGACCTGGCTGCAGTGGCGCTGGCGGCGGAGCAAGTCGGAGGCGCGCAAAAGTGCCTCGAGATGAGTACGGAATATGCGAAAGTACGCGTGCAGTTCGGACGTCCGATCGGCTCTTTTCAGGCAATAAAACACAAGTGCGCGGACATGCTCGTCGCGGTCGAGTCGGCAAAGTCAGCTGCGTACTATGCCGGGTGGGCTGCTTCCGAAGACAACGAAGAGCTTCCCGTGGTAGCTCCGTTGGCCAAGGCCTACTGCTCGGAAGCTTACTTCCACTGTGCGGCCGAGAATATTCAGATCCATGGGGGGATCGGATTCACTTGGGAGCACGATGCACACCTCTATTTCAAGAGGGCAAAATCCAGCGAACTGTTGCTGGGAGACCCGGCGTATCATCGAGAGCTTTTGGCTCAGCGCCTCGGATTGTGACGCCTTGGAAAGACTGCTGCGTCAGATGCGGTGCGCCATCTCTGGGGTGATCTACCGTGGCTTTTGTTTTCGCTGTAGTTGCATTGGTGGTCGTTCTAGGAGTAGCGGCCTACTTTGTTGCGAGAGAGCAATCGCTGCCTTCAAAGCACGAGGTAGCTAAGGAGTTCGATCCCGAGCAGTGTGCTCTTGAGATATTCGAAGCGCTGTCAGCCGAGGGCAAGGAGCGCCTTGGATTATCGGGCGCAAGAGAGATCGTTTCATGGGTTTTTGACTACATGAAGCTTGCTGGTGCGGTGGCTAACGGTGATGACAGTGTCCCAGGGCCTCGTACGACAGTGGTCTTAGGAAGCGCAACCTCTGTTCAGTACATCGTAGAGCGCGCCGACGGCGCAGGTTTGGAGGTATCGTCATCCGACGCCCTGGCGGCGGTTGGAGCCACGATCGAGTACCTTTCAAGGATTGGAGCGATCGGTCCTTCGGTCAGTGAAAAGGAGGTTGGATGAGAGAAGTCTTTCTCGTGGAGGCTGCGCGGACCCCTGTGGGGAGAAGAAACGGCAAGCTCAAGGACATTCACGCGATCGACCTGGCTGCAAGGGCTCTTAAAGCAGTGGTGGATAGATCCGGCGTAGACCCAGCGCAGGTTGAAGACGTTGTTATGGGATGCGTAATGCAGGTCGGGGAACAGGCCCTGAACATCGGAAGAACAGCCTGGCTTCACGCGGGCTATCCGGTCGAGACGCCTGCGACGACCGTCGACCGCCAGTGTGGCTCCGGCCAACAAGCTCTTCACTTCGCCGCTAATCTAGTTCAAGCCGGTGTGTGCGATCTGGTGATCGCGGCCGGTGTCGAGTCAATGACACGGGTCCCTATGGGAAGCACTGCTCGGGTGGAGGGGGTAGGCAAACCCTCCACATCCGAGATCAAGAAAAGGTTCCATCTGGTTCCGCAGGGTATCTCCGCGGAGATGATCGCAGAGAAGTGGGGGATCACTCGCGAGGAGTGTGACGAGTTCGCCTACGAATCCCATATGAAGGCTGCCAGAGCCACCCAGCAAGGGCTTTTCGATAGAGAGATGATCCCAATGGAGATCCAAGCCGAAGACGGAACCACCGAGGTATTCGCACTCGACGAGGGCATCAGGCCCGACACGTCTTTGGAGGCTCTCGCTACTCTCAAACCCGCATTCATGGAGGGTGGCATTGTCACCGCTGGCAATTCCAGTCAGATCTCCGACGGCGCGGCGGCTGTAATGCTCGCATCCGAGGATAAAGTCAACGAGCTGGGCCTCGAGCCAAAAGCCCGTATCGTGGCGCAAGCCGTAGTTGGCGTCGATCCGGTTCTTATGCTGACAGGTCCTATTCCTGCCACCGACAAGGTATTGGAAAAGGCGGGTTTGCGGTTGGAAGACATTGACCTAATTGAAATAAATGAGGCATTCGCGACCGTGGTTCTTGCGTGGAAGCGTGAACACAACCCGGATATGTCAAAGGTGAATGTCAAAGGAGGGGCGATAGCTATAGGACACCCCTTGGGATCGACAGGTGCGAGGTTGGCCACCACCCTGGTGTACTCGCTACAAGAGAGCGGAGGAAGGTATGGGCTGGAGACGATGTGCTGTGGTGGTGGCTTAGGAACCGCCACGATCTTCGAGCGGGTGTGAGCATTAGGAGTTGTGGACCGAGATGGCTGGAGTGAAGCGGCCTTTCGAAGAACACCGAATCGTGGGGGACAAGCGATCCATGCTCTATCACGACCTGGCCGCAGAGACCGAGGGGTGTCGCATAGACGAGATAGTAGCTGCCGAGGCGGTCGCCCTCTTCGGCCCGGACCATGCTTCAGAGGCCCGCAATCGGGGCTATTCGCCGTGTCCCCACTGCAACTCTAAGCTGGAATGAAGGCAATCGACTTCCACGTTCATCCCTCTACTCGGGAGTATCTGGAGTTAGCGCTCGGTCCTTTTTTCGAACAGACCCAGAAGTTTTTCAAGGCTCGCATTGCTGTCCGTACTGAAGAGGAGATGGTGGCCGAGCTGGAAGCAGAGGGAGTTTTCGGTGTGCTTCTAGCCTGGGATGCCGAAACCTACACAGGGCTCCCACCCGTGAGCAACGACTATGTAGCTTCTGTCGTTCGGCGTTTTCCCGAGAGATTTGTGGGGTTTGCCTCGGTCGATCCCCACAAGGGCCACGCCGCGGTCGAAGAACTAGAACGAGCTGTTCGCGAACTTGGTTTGGTCGGGCTCAAGCTACATCCAGTGGCACAGAACTTCAGGCCTGACGACGACAGGTTCTATCCGCTTTTTGCAAAAGCAGCGGAACTCGGAATCCCAGTGCTGATTCATACCGGCAACACTGGGTTGGGAGCGGGAACTCCGGGTGGAATGGGGATGAAGTTAGAGCGAGCTCGCCCCATCTACCTAGACACCCTGGCTGCTGAGTTTCCCGAGCTCACGATCGTGGGAGCTCATCCGTCGTGGCCATGGCAAGACGAGATGATTATGATCGCATTGCACAAAAGCAACGTTTATATCGACCTTTCCGGTTGGTCCCCAAAGTACTTTCCCGAGGCACTTGTGCGCGAGATGAAAGGCCGGTTGCAGGACAAAGTTCTCTTCGGTACCGACTATCCCTTTATAACGCACGCAAAGTGGTTCGAGGCATTCGAATCATTGGGAGTTGAGGAAAAAGTTGCTCGCAAGATCTTGATAGGCAACGCCTGCAAGCTTTTAGGGTTGGACTTGGAGAGTTTTTCGTAGTGCCTCGAGTTTTGCCCCAAAGGCCGTGTCAGAGAGAGCGGGCTCGGCTTCCAAGGAGATATCGCCAGGAAGTTCAATATCTATCCAGGATTTGCAGCCCCCGTAAGACTCCAGGTACGGAACGCATATAGGTTTTTGGAGCGCATATGCTCTTAACGCTATGACCAGAAGTGGCTGTCGTGGCTTCCATCTCAGACGCTCTTGTACGTAAGACTTTTGCCAAATGTGCATCGAATCTAGAGCGTCCAGAGCGCGCGCCTCTGTTATCTCGAAGACATCGACCACCTCACAGTAACTTTCCAGACGCACTGTGTCACCAGAGTCATTGGGTTCGTTGCTTATAGCGATACTGTGCGTCACCTCGGGTGCACTCGTGGGGCTAGGTGAGGTACCAGAGGCTGAACTGTCGGGTAATCGGGTAATCCTTCGGCGGTATGCAGGTTTGATGTGTTCTGGCGCTTGGTGTTCGTAGGTCGGGAACAGAAGAAACTGGGGATGCCGTACGGCAAAGCGACGGCCTTCTTCCTTGATCCCACCCTTGCGGATTGTCAGGATTTGCTCGCCCTCTAGAATCGATGCACACACGACGGCCCATTCTTTGAGAGCTGGGAATGCCTCGATAATTGGTTTATTGATTTCAAGACTGCTGCCCCCGTCCTTACGTCCGAAGTTGGTGTAGCTCTCTGCCGTGTTGGTCACGTCTCCCTCCTCGCTACTGCTCTGGTCTAGGTTCACCTGACGATACAGCGACTCAAGTGCCGATAGGATCAGTAAATCCGGCATGCTTGTATCTCGACACAGTTGACTTTTATTAGAGCGCTCGCCTTGAGGCTCAAAAACTAGGCTTTTGGAGATATGAAGAGTTCCAGCTTCTATTTCGGATCCACACCGCGCCTTTTCGTCACTGCATACGGCAACGATAAGCTCGTTCCTCATAAGGGCGAGATTGGTCAGCCTGCGGAAGGAGAGCGCCGAGACGTCGCACCCCGCCCTCGCGCAATCTTGCTCGCGCACTGGCTTCCTACAGGATCCTGGGACGAGGAGACAGACGAACTGTACGAGGGGGTGGCGGACCGCCTCGCCAAATCTTGCGGAATTGGCGTTTTGGCTCCGCGGCTGAGGGGAGTTGGTGCATCGGAGGGCGATTTCTCCATATCTGGTTGGTGCAGAGACATCGCCAGTGCCATCGACTATGTTACCTCCGCATTGTCCGGAGGAGATACGCAGGTCGAAGTACTGGGGGTAGGTTTCGGGATAGGGGGCTCCTGCCTTCTGAGCGTAGCAGCTGGAGACATGAGGGTCCGTGGAGTTGCGGTCGCTGGATCCCCTTCGGAATTCGCCAATTCCATTCTGTCGCGAGAGGGATACATCAAACGGGCCCGGAGCGCAGGTCTGATTCGATCACAGTCTTTTCCTCCCGATCCTCACTCGTGGCGTCGCGAACTCATAGCCTATGCTCCCTTGCATCATGCGCGGCGCTTGCAAAACCGACCGGTGCTGCTTGTGTGCCGAGAAGGTGACAAGTTGGCGTCCCCAATGGAGATGGAGCGTCTCGCTGAAGTCATAGGCGATTCCTGCGAAATTCATACTCTGCCCCGCTCGGCACCATCCTTGCTCGTGAAATCCGATCGAGTGATTTCAGTTCTCGAGGGATGGGTAAAACGGAACTTTGATGGGGTAAAAAAAGCAAATGCGGTCGTATGAAGAACGTTCAACTTAGACGACTCGGGGCAGTCTAGGTCTGCTTTGTCGGCAGCGAAAGGGGGTTGCATCAGTAGCAGTCGAGAAGAGACTGGCCGAGTCGGAACTGACTGAGGGGGAAGTGCGACAAGGGCTTCATGGGGCGACATCCACGGGGCTCAACGAGTCCAGTCTCGACACATCTGCACCGAGCGGGGCAAATGCTTGGCGAGCGTTTTCTATGAGCATCCCTAGGTAAGTGTGGAATTGGGATCCCACCGGACCGGGTAGGCGGGCATCGAAGAGATCTCCCTGTAGCCTCGCACCAGAATCCTCGAAAACTTCTCGCGCCAGCTCTCCGTAGTGCGAGGACCCGAATGCATTGACGTACACGACGGAGATACCCTCTGATCTCATCCTGGCTGCAAGAGCGGATGTTCCCCCCTCGGACTCGATGGAGTAGTAAGAGAACCCGTATCGCTCAAAGAATGGCCGCAGAGACTCAGTCGTAGCGGCTAGCTTGCGTCCGTCGGCTGGGATAGTCGATGCCGTGTCGGAGATGACTCTATCTACTCGGGTCAATGCAGCGGAGAACTCGCCTGCTGCCCGCCGAAAGTATTCGGTTTCGGACGGCGCGAGTTGCGTGGCTATGTTTACGACTCGGATCGCTATTTCCTTTGCTGCAATCGGGTCTACCCAGGGGAAGGTCTGGGAGGATCGCATGGAATCAGATAGCGTCCAGGTGGAAAAGGAATTGCTGAAAGTATCGGAGACCACCTCTACGGCGTCTTTGTCAAAGGTTCCGAAAAGGATCGCTCCCGCTGCGGTTTTGCTGAGAGCCGCGATTTCTGAGTTCGAGGGAGGACGTAACCTTCCTTCAGCGATTTCCCGGGGAGTTGTGAGCGACACAACGTCGAATTTGTCACCGACTACGTTTCGCATTATCGATCCAATAGGAGTGACCGAGGTGAGAAGGGTTTTGTTGCGAGATTTAGAGGCCGCGTTAGGACAGCTGATTGATATGAGCATGCTCGCTGTCAACACAGCGATTACAAAAAGACGCGAGGGAGGCTCGTTAAAAAAGCGAAGAGCTGCGGTGCGGACAGTTGCCGCTCTACTCAACTGCCGAAACTCGGTTTCCTGGCCGAATCGCTGTCTGGCTCGTTGTCACCCTTGTCAACTCAGATGACCCTGCCAAGCTAGTTCGGACTATGAATCGTCGGACGGCGCTACTGACGTAGGCTAAAGAGAAAATCGCTGTAGCAGTTAGAACTATCGTAGCTCCAGACGCAATGTTCAAGTAATAGGAAGCGTACATTCCAGCAACTCCCGACACCATGCCTACCGACACCGAAGCTGCTGTAAGCTTTCCGAACGATTTTGTGAGCAGCCTGGCGGTCGAGGCAGGGATCACTACTGATGCGGCAATCAGCGTGACCCCCAAGATCTGCATGGAAGCAATGAGGACTACGGCAAGTACGACCGAAAAGCCTACTTCTACCAGTCCGACCGGAACGCCTGATGCCTCGGCGACATCCCTATCGAAGATAGTGAAGAGAAGGGGTCTGTACATGATCAACAACGCTGACACGGTAACCCCTGTCGCTGCAATCAACACTAAAATCTCGGTCCTTCCAACGGACAAGATGTTGCCGAAAAAGGGTGGCTTCGAAACTACGGGTGAACCGCTGTCTTGTCGAGATCATGGCGACTCCGAGGGCAAAGGCAGCGGTGGAAACAATGCCGATTGCCGCATCCGCACCAATCCCCCTCCGCCTGGAGATCCAGGCAATGGCGAGTGCTCCGCCGATCCCGAAGGCTGCAGCACCTACGTAGATACCGCCGCCGAACATGTAACCCGAGACGGCCCCACCGAATATCGCGTGGGACAATCCGTGACCTATATAGCTCATGTTGCGCAAAACCACGTACACCCCGACTAGGCTGCACAGCGCACCCGCCATGACTGCTGCAGCCAACCCGTAGCGGAAGAATCCGTAGCGAAGCGGTTCTGCGACGAATTCGATCACTTAACCCTCAATTCGAGTGTTCGTGATGGATGTGTATGTGGTGGCGGTGTTGGGTTTCTTGGGGAACCTCTGCCACTAGGATCTGTCCGTCATGTTCAAGGGTAAGGATCGGCCGCCCGAAGGCGGCGGAAAGATTCTCGCTGTCGAGTACCTTTCGGGGTTCACCGTCTGCTAGGACGGTGCGGTTCAGTAGCACTATGCGTCCGACTCGATTGGCAACAAGGTTTATGTCATGGGTGGTTAGAAGTACCGTTATTCCCATTGCGTTGATGTCTTCTAGGAGGCCGAGGATGTCCGACCGGGTAGCAACGTCCGTGCTGGCGGTCGGTTCGTCGAGGACTAGAACCTCTGGCTCGTCGATGAGGGCTCGTGCCAAAAACACCCTCTGTTGCTGTCCTCCCGACAGCTCTAAGATGTGGCGTTTTTTCAAATCGCCTATGCCGAGCCGATCCAGCACCTGCCCGATGCGGGACTTCTCCTCCTTGGACAGCCACGGCAGACGTCTCTTTCTAAGAAAACCCATGCCGACGACTTGTTCGACTACTACGGGGAAGTTCCAGTCGATCGTTTCCAGCTGCGGCACGTACCGCACTCGGCTGCGTGCTTTAGTGGGAGAAGTTCCCAAAACCTTTACTTCGCCTTCCGATGGGTAAGTCAGCCCTACGATTACTTTTAAGAGGGTAGTTTTCCCGGCTCCAGAGGGACCGAGAATAGCCGCGAGCGTTCCCTGCTCTATCTGTAGAGATACGTCTTCGAGAGCACTGTGGCTGTCGTACAAGGCCGTAACGGAGCGCAGATCGACAGCAGGATTTAGTCCCACCTTCCACCCTTGGAGACGTCTATCCGGCGGAGAGGCGAGGGATCTCCGCCCAAAGAGGATGTGATGATCTCAACATCCCGAACCATCATCCCAACGTAGTTGTGCTCCGGAGAACGGGGATCTCCTGGAAGGGTATCGTCTGATAGATCGGTCACATACTTAGCGCCGGTCTCTTTGGCAATTTTCTCCATCACGGGGGACGGGAAAACTTCGGAACCGAAAATGGCGGGTACCCGCTCCCGCTTAATCTGCTCGATTATGGCAGCTACTTCGGCCGCCGAAGGCTCGGAGAAGTCAGAGGGCTGAATCGCCCCTATGACTTGAAATCCATAACGTGGAGCGAAGTAGGCGAAGCTGTCGTGGTAGGTAAGTAGTTTCCGGTTTTGCGGAGGTACTGTGGCAAGCGATTCAAATATTGCCTCGTCAAGCTGGTTCAAAAGTTCCCGGTATGCCTGGTAACGAGAGAGAAAATTGCTTTTCTTATCGGGGAAGATTTCAGCGAGGTTGTTGGCGACTATCTCAGCATAACGCGCTGCATACATTGGGTTGAGCCAAAGGTGCGGATTAGGGTCACCCTTTTCTCGCGGGAAGGAAAAATCGAACACGTAGGCGTCTGGGGTTATCGTCTCTTCTGCCAATAAAAGGACTTTGACATTGGGACGCTTGGTCTTCTTGGCCATCTCGATTGCTGGGGTCTCAAGAGCCAAGCCATTGAATATGATGAGGTCTGCTGCAGCAAAGTCTTGGGCCACTTCTGCTGCTCGCTGCTCGAAAGTGTGGCTGTCTTCTCCTTCCGGAAGTATTCCTTTTATTCCTTTTACCTGCAGATCGTCACCGGCTACGGCTTTTACGATGCTTGTTATTGGAGCGACGGTAGTTACCACAAGGCCCGATTGGCGAGCATTCTGCTCGCCTTCTACTGCTCCCTCTCGCTGTGCTACCGGGTTGCGTCGTGCACATGCGCTGAAGACCAGTGTTACCGCTGCCATTATGGCTACTGTGTTTAACCATCGGCTTTTGCCGCGTAGCGCATGCATAGGTTTGTACTCTTCCCGCTCCCGAGATTTCTGAGATTCGCGTACTAACAAAGAATCGAAGACTTATGTAATGCGTAGAAGAAAAACCGCTCCGGCTAACAATATTGCTATTGCGACAGCAGCTGCGGCCAGTACGAGCTTTCTAGTCTGCATTAGCCCGGTACCTTTTTCAATCAGGGGCCATACTCGAAACAGTGCGGACCGATTTCACCGGAGGCAAATGGGTCCAAAATCGCAGAATGCTCTCCTTGTCGGATTCGCGAACTACTCTATGCGAGGTTAGGCCGATTCCGCATTTCGGATAATCTGTCAACTAGTACAGCTCTTATTAGTCGCAATGGTACGACCGGATATGTCAATGGCGTCCGACAGAATCGAGTGCGACATAGCCATAGTAGGAGGAGGCCCCGGCGGATACGCCGCTGCGCTCCATGCTTCCCGCCTAGGTCTCGGAGTGGTCGTCGTGGAAAAAGAAAAAGTTGGCGGGACCTGTCTCCACAGGGGCTGTGTGCCGGCCAAACATTTTCTGGAAACGGCTGCGGTCCTAAGGACAGTCAAGAAAGCTCAATCTTTTGGCATCGAATTTGTCGCTCCTAGCGCACCTACAGGTTCGGAAGTTGGCCAGCCACGGCTCGGTGGTAGTCAGGTGCCAACGGTGAATTGGTCGGCTGTCGTCGCTCGTAAGAGCTCGTTGGTGGAGAGGCTGTGGAGGGGACTGTCTAACCTTCTCGAGTCCGCAGGAGTTGTGATCGTAGAAGGGGAAGGTGTTTTGGATGACTCAGGGTCGGTCGTAGCGCATGCTCGAGATGGCTCGGTCCGCATTGTAACTGCCCGAAAAGGCGTCATACTCGCGTCTGGATCCACCCCTCGCCAACTTGATGCGTTGCAGCCCGACGGCGACCTAGTTGTTACCTCCGACGAAGTGTTCGACATAAAGCGCCTTCCAGAATCGGTTTTGGTCGTGGGTGCTGGTTCGGTCGGTGTAGAGGTCTCCACATACCTAGCGGAGTTCGGCTCCAATGTCACGTTGGTTGAAGCTCTTCCGAATGTCTTACAGGGAGCCGACGAAGAGGTGTCGTCCGCTCTGGAGAGAGCACTGGCAGCCCTAGGGGTGGAGGTCATATGCAATGCTCGGGTACTAGGGTTAGAGAAAATACCCGATCGTATCCGCGAGTCGGGTTTTGGGGTGTGTCACGTGCGCAGGAGCGGCGGTGAGGAATTAAACATAAAGGCGAACTTGATTGTCGTAGCAGTCGGCCGAGCACCATCCGCTACAAGGTTGGGACTGGAAAAGGTCGGGGTCGCCCAAGAGCCCTCCGGCCACGTGGCAGTCGACCCGAAGACACTCCAGACGAGCGTTCGGGGCATTTACGCGGTTGGCGACTTGATCTCGACTCCCGCGCTGGCGCACGTCGCTTTCGCCGAGGGAGGGGTGGCTGTGAGAGCTATAGTGGGCGAAGATCCACGGCCTATTGACTACCGCAAGGTACCTTGGTGCGTGTACACGCACCCCGAGGTGGCCTTCTGCGGGATGACAGAAGCCGCAGCCAAAACGGCATACGGCGAGGATTCGGTGCGCGTCTCGAAGGTCAATTTCGCTGGAAATGCCCGGGCGGCCATCCTCGGTGAGCGGCGAGGCATGCTTAAACTCGTGGCGCTCGCAGACGGGCCTGTAGTCGGCGTGCACATCATCGGGCCCTGGGCTTCCGAACTGCTCTCGCCGGGATATCTCAGTACAAACTGGGAGGCGTTCCCCGAGGAGGTCGCGGCATACATACAGCCTCATCCGACTCTTTCCGAAATACTGGGTGAGGCAGCAATGGCTCTTGTGGGGAGACCGCTTCATGGGTGAGTCCTCTATATCTAAGCCACCGCCGCTGCAAAATATTGCTGGGCTGACGCCAGCCGAACTCGACCAGCTCTACTACTACATGAAGCTTGCACGCCTCTTCGAAGATCGTATTTTCGTGATGTACCGCCAAGGCCGCCTCCCCGGCTCTGTGTTTCTCGCTAGGGGACAAGAGGCAATGGAAGTTGGATGCGCGTTTCCTCTCGGGCCGGGCGATGTCGTGAGTGGGACTCATCGCGATCAAGTGCTAGCGATCACTAAGGGAATGGCCCTAAAGCGCGTGATGCTCAACTACTTCGGAAAGCGTGACGGACCCACTAGAGGACGAGACGGAAACTCCCACTTTCACGCCTTCGACATCGGCGTTATGAATGTCGTGAGCCATTTACCTGACGGATACCCGTTGGCGGGTGGGAGTGCTCTCGCGTTCAAACTAAGAGGGGAAAACCGTGTGGCTTTGGCCATGTGCGGGGAGGGGGCTGCCAACAATGGCCAGTGGCACGAGACGATCAACATGGCAGCGGTTTTGAACCTGCCATTTATTGCGGTGGTTCAGAACAACCAATATGCCTACTCGACACCGAACAGGCAGGAGTTCTGTTGCGAGAGCCTAGTCGAGCGGGCACGCGGTTATGGAATCCCCGGTGTCGAGGTTGACGGAAACGACGTCTTGGAGGTGGTAGCAGCTGTCCGCGCCGCGGTCAACCGGGCGCGTGGGGGTGGTGGACCGACCCTGATTGTGGGAAACACCTTTCGGCAGTTGGGGCACGCAGGTCACGACGCCGCCGAATACGTTCCACCTGAGGTACGTAGCTATTGGGAAGCGAGAGACCCCATTGTCCGCTTCGAGCGGTTTCTTGAAGAGCAGGGTCTTCTTGACCAGAGAAAGCGGGACGAGCTGGAGGCCAGGATCAAGGCAGAGATAGTCGAGGCTATATCGTGGGCGCAACAGCAGCCGGATCCATCCCCAGAGGAGGTGGATGAAGGTGTCTTCGCCTGAGCTCGAGGCCCAGACGGTAGAGCGCCTTTACATAGAAGCGCTCACCGACGCCCTGATCGAGGAGATGGAGGCCGACGAGCGAGTGTTCCTGTTGGGTGAGGACATAGCCGAGTATGGTGGGGCTTTTAAAGTCACCAAAGGACTCGTGGAAAAATTCGGGTCCGAACGAGTCATCAACACACCGATCAGTGAGGCCGCGATCGTGGGGTACGCTATCGGAGCTGCACTCCAGGGAATGCGTCCGGTAGCTGAGATGCAGTACATCGACTTCATAACCCAGGCTTTTGATCAGCTCGTCACCGAGGCCGGAAAGATGCACTATCGCACCGGAAAGCCGGTGCCGATGGTCGTACGGGGAGCATCCGGTGCAGGGGTCCGTGCTGGCCCATTCCACTCCGCACAGCCGGAGGCGTTCTTTTGTCACGCCCCTGGCCTCAAGGTCGTCGCACCTGCTACGGCATACGACGCCAAGGGACTTCTCAAGGCCTCGATACGGGACGACAACCCCGTTATCTTTTTAGAGCACAAGCTTTTGTACAGGCGTATCAAAGAGAAGATACCCGCGGGTGAGTATGTGGTAGAGATAGGCAAAGCCAAGGTCCAGCGTCGGGGTAGTGACGCTGTTTGTATTACATACGGGGCTCAGGTCCACACCGCTTTGGACGCAGCAGAGCAGCTAGAGGCTGACGGTATCTCGCTTGAAGTCTTGGACCTAAGGACGCTAGCCCCTCTCGACGTGGATTCGATTTTGGAATCGGTAGCTCGGTGCCATCGGGTACTCATATGCCATGAGGCTAATCCCGTCTGTGGCGTCGGAGCCGAGGTGGCCGCAGTGATTGCCGATCGGGGCTTCGATCTGTTGGATGCTCCGATTCGAAGACTAACCTCGCCCCACACACCGGTACCGTTCGCTCCGGTTCTAGAAGACGCTTACGTCCCCGGAAAGGAAGACATTGTAAAAGCAGTCAAAGAACTGACTGAGTGGTGAGGGTGAAGATCAGGAGCTTTGATATATAAGACACGGTGCTCCAAGGGAAGGGGCACGGTGAGCAGGTATTAGGGCTCGGCGCAGGTGAGATGCTAGGAGAGCGCTCGTAACGGCTAGGGGGTGCGGTGCCTTACACAGTGAGAATGCCCCAGCTGGGCGAAAGTGTCGCGGAAGGCACGGTCTCCCGCTGGTTCAAGAGAGTAGGCGAGAGGGTTGAGGAAGACGAAGCCCTCTTTGAGGTCTCTACCGACAAGGTAGAGACCGAGGTTCCGTCTCCTGCAGCGGGGTGGGTTTCCGAGATCCTTGTGCAAGAAGGTCAGACTGTTCCCGTGGGGACCGAGCTGTGCATTATTGCGGAGCAACCGCCCTTTCAGGAGAAGTCTTCAGAGCCGGGAACATTCGAGGAAGCGGTGTCTCAAGTGACATCGGAGGGTCAATCCGAACCGGTATCGGCCGATGCTCGCTCGACAATGCGGTTGGGATGGGAACCCGGTAGGACTCAAGAGCTGCGAGCCCGACCATCTGAGGCAAGCACTGTGGACTCTGCTCGGGGCCGGCTTTTGTCAGAGGAGTCGCGCCTTCATGCCCAGCCCTCGCTGCCCAGAGAAAGTCCTCCAAAGCTGGAGGAGCTGCGTCTTCAGGCACACCCCTCCCAGATTCGCGGGGAGGCGCCTCCAGCGCCTCCAAAGCCCCAAGCGAGGGTGACTCCCGAGGGACTGCGGCGTTTGGAACATCCCGAGCTCGGTGAGGAGGTAAAGCCCGGCGGGCCGAGGCGAGGGATATTCTCGCCTGCCGTCCGCAAGAAGGCTAGAGAGTTAGGAGTCGATCTGGACAAGATCGCGGGTACCGGGGCTGGCGGTCGAATTACTCTGAAAGATGTCGAGGCAGCAGCTGCTGCAGACACAGCGGCAGCGACGGAGGAAGCTGCGGTGTCGTCTTCCGGTCAAATCGCTCCTTCTGCAGAGGCGCCATCTGTGATCGAGCCCGCCGCCGCTCCAACTGCGGGATCGGGGGAAGTTCTTTCTGCAGGGCCGGCCAAACCGCATGGTCATACACCTGAGCCCGCAGGCACCACGATACCTATTTCTCGACTCCGGCGGCGGATCGCCGAACACATGCAAGAGGCAAGGCGTAGTGCGGCGCATTGCTTCGAGTGCATCGATGTCGAGATGGAGCGGGTGGCAGACGCCCGGGAGCGGTACAAAAAAGATTTCGCCGACAGGCATGGCTACAGCCTTACCTATCTTCCGTTCGTCGCCCTCGCGGCGTGTAACGCGCTTCTAGAGCTTCCTTTTGTCAACTCCAGATTCGATCTAGAAGCCGGTACAATGACGCTTTTCGACCGTTTCGTCAACTTAGGCGTAGCTGTCGACTTGGAGGGGGAAGGACTGATCGTCCCCGTTATTCACAATGCCCACCAAATGACGGTCTGGGAGCTAGCTCGACGTATTCAGGATCTCTCGCAGCGCGCTTTGGCCGGCAAACTGACTCCAGACGATGTGACTGGTGGAACTTTCACCATTACGAACCCGGGCTCTTTCGGAACTAAACTTTCCATTCCGATCATCAACACCCCTCAGGTAGCGATCCTGTCTTTAGAAGCGATCGAAGATAGGCCGGTGGTACGCGGGGGACAGGTTGTTCCAGCAAAGATGGTAACGCTCGGTCTTTCGTGGGATCACAGGGCCTTCGACGGGGCTAACGCTGCCCGGTTCCTTCAGGCAGTAAAGAGGCGCCTGGAAGGATCGGCGGAGGGCTGGGACTGGGATGCCCTAGCGGCGCCCGACAGCTGAGCTGAGCGTTTACGGTCGATGGCGCTGCCCACCGCTGCTCCAGCCAGCCGGGTTCTCACAGCTAGATGGCTTGGACGGGTTCACTACAAAGAAGCGTACGACCTACAGAAGGCCCTTTTCGAACGGCGGGGGGGTGGACTCACAGGTGACTACCTTCTTCTTCTGGAGCATCCACACGTCTACACCCTAGGACGGCGCTCCAAGCCCGAACACCTGCTGCTGGCAGTTGCAGAGTACGAGACACTGGGAGCCGAGGTAATTCAAACCGACCGGGGCGGCGCTATCACTTACCACGGGCCGGGCCAGCTGGTTGCATATCCAATCATTCAACTCAACAGCCCTGACGTAGTTGGCTATGTTCGCTCGCTCGAGGAAGCCGTAATTCGGTTGCTCGGAGAGCTGGGGATCGAAGCAAAAAGAAGTGATAAAAACTCGGGTGTATGGGTCAACGAAAGAAAGATTTGCGCTATAGGCGTTCGGGTTGGGCGAAGAACTACTATGCACGGTCTGGCCCTCAATGTCTCTACCGAGCTCTCCTACTTCGACAAGATAGTTCCCTGTGGAATCACAGATGCAGGTGTGACTTCTATCGAAGCCGAAACTGGTGCAAGGCTTGACCCTGCCGACTTAGCGAAGGCTCTGGCTGAACACCTAGCGAGCGTTTTGGACCTCGGCTCGCTCGATTTTGCTGGCGTGGGGGGTGGTGTCCCAATGGTAGGGCAAAGAAAGCGCACCATTGCACTAAAACGTAGTGGACCACCTCGCAGCGCAGAAGGTCAGCCGAGACCGTCCTTTCTGAGAGTAAAAGCCCGCATGGGAAGTGAGTATCGTCGCATCCAGGCGCTGGTGCGAGATCTCGCGCTACATACCGTGTGCCAAGAGGCTAGATGCCCAAACATCTACGAGTGTTGGTCCCAAGGTACTGCAACAGTGATGATCCTCGGGGATACATGCACACGGGCTTGCGGTTTCTGCAACGTAAAGACGGGCAAGCCCCGGTGGTTCGATGATGAAGAGCCCGAGCGGGTAGCCATGGCTGTCGACGCTATGGGCCTAGACCATGCTGTGGTGACCAGTGTGGCCCGGGACGATCTTGAAGACGGAGGAGCTTCGGCCTTTGCCGCTACAATTCGGGCTATCCGGCGAAGGATCCCTAGATGCAGAGTCGAGGTTTTGATCCCGGATTTCAAGGGAGATCGCTCCTCATTGGCGACGGTTCTAAACGCCGAGCCGGACGTGTTGAACCACAACATCGAAACGGTGGCTAGGCTTCAGCGAGCTGTCCGGGGTGCTGCCACCTACGCTCGCAGCCTCACCCTTCTAGCGAGAGCGTCGGCGCACTCGCCCAGGCCGGTAGTCAAGTCCGGCCTTATGGTCGGATTAGGGGAAACTTTCGAGGAAGTTATTCAGACGATGGCTGATCTAAAGGCAGTCGGAGTGGATGTCTTGACGGTGGGACAGTACTTGCAGCCCTCCTGCAATCACCTTGAGGTACAGAAATGGTGGCCACGTGAGGCGTTCGAGGAGATTCGCCGTGTCGGATTGGAAATGGGCTTTACTCACGTGGAAGCCGGCCCGCTGGTGCGCTCTTCATACCATGCAAAAGCGGCGGTGGAATCGGCTGTGAGGCGACGCATTGACAACGCGACTGCCTGTTCTTCTTTTGAGTGAGGCCGGGTAGCGGGATAGAGAAGCATCATGGAAGATACAACCCAGGAAACAGATCCCTGGAAACGAGCGCAAGAGGGACCGTTTATGCTCAGCGCTGCCAAAGCCGGCGCTGAGCGGCAGGCAACGCAGACTCGACACGGGGATTATGGGCGCGAGGCGCTTGTACCTGCCGGTGAAAAAAAACCCGAACGCAGACGGAGGATCACCGCTGCAATTGCGGCCGCAATGTTGGGGCTTGCCGTCTTAGGGGGGATCGTTTTAGCTGTCTACTTATACGTGAGGAGTGCGGGACGCACCGCTGTTGTGGGAGTAAACATTGCCGAGCGAACACAGGCCGAGATCGCGCTCGACAATGCTCTAAAAACGGAGATTGCTCACTACATGGACACAGGCGGGTTCACCGATGATACGAGTCTTCTAAGATCGAGAATGCCTAGCGTCTTGTGGGAGCAGGGATCGAATCCGCAGCGGCGCGGAGCTGTCTACGTGCAAGTGTGTGACACCAAAGCCGCCAAAGCCGCTTCGGTCTTGCTCCAGATAAAAACGGAAAGGGGTACTGTCTTTTCCTTGTGGAGCTACGGGCCCTCAAACATGTCATATTTCTCACTTGGTCCCACCTCTTGTCCTGTACTTAACGAAAAAGGCGTACCCCCTTCTCCCTGGACCACCTCTAAAAGCGAGGGTTGGGGGAACTCAGTTCCAGAAGGTGGAGCAGGATCCGAACCAATAGAAATCCCGCCGCCGGCCGGGGCTCCCAAACCACCCTCCATTCGAAGCCCATACGGTGGCTCAGGCTCTACTGACTACGGATATCCGTGAAGAATTGGGTTACGAGCCTGGAAAATGCCTCTGGCTTTTCCGTGTGGACGAAGTGTCCAGCACCAGACAGTACCTCGAGGCGGTATCCTGCCGTGAAGAATGCGTTCGAGTCCGAGGCTACTGTGTGAGGTATGCAATTATCTTCGGACCCGAAAACGAGCAGGGCCGGTACGGAAACTGGCTTGGCTACAAGGGGAGGCGGTCGGTCAGGTTTGGGAAAAACCGACCTATAGTATTCGAGTGCAGCTTTCAAAACTCCGGGTTCCGCCATCGCTTCCATCCGTTTGTGCACCAACTCCGATCCTTCGTTTTTGAGCAGCGAGGGGGACCAGTCGAGCATAAGTCGCTCTACGAAGGCCATCTTAGATGTCAATATGACTGTCTCCGCCAAGCCTTCCATCTGAAAGAAGAACATGTACCAGCTTCTTTTGAGTTGGTCGTAGTCGCCGCCGAGTACTCGAGCAGCGAATGAGGCAGGGTGCGGTACGGAGGCGATGACGACTCCCCTGAACAATGAGGGTTCTTCTCCAGCTGCGAGACACGCGGCTATTCCTCCCCAGTCGTGGCCTACAAGGTAGCCGGGGACCTCGGAGCTCATCCCAACTCTGTGTGCGAGTTCCAGAGTGTCTGTTTTTAACTGTTCTACTGTGTATGGGCCGGGCCCTTTGGTGGGTGGGTAGCCACGAAGTGGAGGGGCTATGGCTCGGAAGCCTACCTCCGCCAGTGCTTCTAGGTGATGGTGGAAGCTCTCTTGGATATCGGGAAAGCCATGAAGCAACAGTACAGGGTCCCCCTCTCCGGCAACTAGAGCATGGAAGTCGATTCCGTTAGCTTTGTATGTAACTCTGTCTACCACTGCAATCCCTCGCTTGCCGTTTCGGTTCGCAGTCAGTCAAGCACGTCGCGTCTATGTGCCAGTTGAGCAAAACGGGCTCTGAGTTCTAGAGGCGATTACAGTGTATCGGTGTCGGTTTAGGTAGCTGGTTGCGCAGGAGTAACGCAGGCATCGATGGAAGCAGGAACATTTTCGCGTACAACGTATGCTTCCCGGGTCTCACGCCTTTTAGAGACGATGGCGAACTCAGGAGTGGATGCCGTCGTCTTGTCTCCCTCTTCCGACCTGTTGTACCTGTGCGGCTACGACGCTTTGGCATTAGAGCGGCCTACCCTCTTGGTGATCACAGAAGGGCGACATCCGACGCTCTTTGTTCCTCGCCTGGAGAGGCTGCGGGTACCGGAGGTGACCACGTCGCTCGCTGAAGTTGTGTGCTGGGATGAGAGAGACGAGCCTTATGAGGCCGTAGCTGCTGCGATAGGCAGGGCGAGAACTGTTGCGGTGGGTGATCAGATGTGGGCCATGCATTTTGTAGAGTTGGCGAAAAGACTGTCGAATCCCATTATTTGTAAAGCTTCCGAGGTAATCGGCCCGCTACGAGCCAGAAAAGACTCCGAGGAGTTGCGGTTGTTGAGAAAAGCCGCGTGCCTTGCCGATAAAGTGGCCTCACGGCTAGGCGAGATTGTCGAGGCAGGCGTCGCAGAAAAGGAAATCGCTCTTCGTATTACCTCGGCTCTTTTGGATGTCGGAAACGACTCGGTGGGATTTGTGATAGTTGCTTCGGGCCCGAACTCCGCAAGTCCCCATCACGAGCCAACGGGAAGAACGATCTCCAACGGCGACATAGTCGTCTGTGATTTTGGCGGTGTGGTGCGGCACTACCGATCGGATATCACACGAGTTGTCGTGGTCGGCGATCCCCCTACTAGCTTCGAGGCCACCTATGAAACTGTGCGTACAGCCCAGCAACTGGCAGTCGAGGCGGCTCGTGCGGGAACTAAGGCTGGTGATGTCGATCGAGTGGCCCGCGACTGGATATCGGGCGACGGTTATGGGGACCAATTTATCCACCGCACAGGACACGGTATTGGCCTAGATCCTCATGAGCCTCCCTACATCGCACAGGGCTCGGAGGAGCGAATCGCAGAATCGATGTGCTTCTCTATTGAGCCTGGAATCTACAAGGAGGGAGAGTGGGGGATAAGGATTGAAGACATTGTTGTGGCTACCAAAGAAGGCGGGGTGCGACTCAACGATGCCGCTAGGGACCCCATCTATGTGTGAGCGGTATGAGTACATTCGCTCCCTGTCTAGCTTGATAGAGCAACAGATTCTCCTGGGCAAAGTGGACCGGTGAAGCTCTTCGCTGCTGCAGTCTTGTGTCCGTGGGGGGCGGGCATGGCCATTTTTGCCTTGATAGTACGAAGATGGAAAGCCGTCAAGCCCAGCTTCTATGGAACACTCACCGCAAGCGCGGGGGTGGTTATTGGCGCTACCGTGCTCACGTCGTCTCAACTTCCCGATGTTTCCGTTCTACACCAAAGGATATGGCTAGGATCGAGTCTGGTGTCGGCTGGAGTATTAGCTATGGCCGGGCTTGCGTACTGGTTTGACAGACAGGTACCAGTGCGGTTTTCCGATGTGGCGGCATTCGCTGGGTCTTTCGCCTCCGCCGTCTCGTGCGTGGCAGCCGGTGCGGCTCAAACCCCCCCAGACCTCGGAGTAGCGAGGGCTTTGTCTGCTCTCGCTTTTTTGGGGTCCGTTACGGCCACTATGGTTCTGGGACACTGGTTCCTGGTCGATCCTAAGCTTGACAGGTCGGCCATATACAGCCTCGGCGTCGTTTTCATTGCATCGCTTCCCATAGAAGTCGTATCACTTATCCTGAAACCGGGGATGCTCGATGTATCGCAAGCGCCGCTTGCTGGCATTTCCGGATACCTGCGCCTCTTTTGGTACGCAGATGTGTTGCTCACCGTCGTACTCGGATTGGCAGTGTTGGGTGCTCTAAAAAACAGGGGATACCCAGCAGTGATGGCTGCTACGGGACTTTCCTACCTGGCGATCTTGACTGCTTTCGGTGTTGACGTTATAGCGAAGGCGATGATAGGCGGTGTCATTTGAGATCAAAAAAGAAGTGGCCGTTCAAGCCGTACACCAGGACGGGTGACTCTGGAGAGACAGGCCTTTTATTTGGTGGCAAAGTAAAAAAGTACGATCCTGGGCCGGAGGCCTACGGGGCATGCGACGAGGCGTGTTCGGCTTTGGGGTTGGCTAGGGCAGCCAACACAGATCCAGGTTTGGAGATCGTGCTCAAGAAGCTTCAACGGGAGCTTTTCGTCGTGGGAGCAGAGCTTGCTACGGCTCCCGAAAACAGGGAGAAGCTTCGACCAGGAGAGACCAAAGTGAGTGCAGAGATGGTGCAGTCTCTCGAGCGCCTAATCGACGCCCTTCTTGAGTTCTGCGATCCTCCAAGAGCCTTTGTTCTTCCCGGGCAGAATTTACTTGCAGCCTATCTCGATTACGCGCGTACCGTCATTCGCAGGGCCGAACGTGCCGTCGTCGCTGCTCAGGCAGCCGGATGGGTATCTAACGAGTACTTGCTCGCTTATATGAACAGGCTCGGAGACTTGGTGTACACGCTCGCGCGGTGGCAGGAGGGCTCGAAGTACGAAAAGCTGTAGAGGGCCCACGCTCACCGAGCATTGAGAGCGGTCGTTACATAGCCGGGAAGATCGAGTGGATTGCGAGGGGAAGCTCAAGGCACAAGGAGGAAAAGCATGGAGTTTGAAGTTAGCCGAGAGTCTACATCCAGTGTCGATGTGGATATGGTCGCTCTGCCTGTGCTTGCGGGAGACTCTCCCAGGCTCGGTCCCGGTGCTGACCAGCTCGATTCGGAGACCGGAGGGGAGTTGTCGCGATTTATACGGGCCTTTGGTTTCAAGGCCGAAAAGGGCGAGACGCTCGTGCTCCCATCAGAGGCACTTGGGGGTAAAACCCGCGCGCCTCGGGTCATGCTGGTCGGCGTAGGAAAACCTGGGACGCTTACTGCGCAGACTATCAGGGAGACGTCAGCAGCAGTAGTGAGGAGTGCCAAGAACGCGAAGACGATAGCGACGACCCTTTGGAAAGTTGACGAATCTGTGGTAGATGCCCCAGCGGCTCTGAGGGCTACTGCAGAGGGAGCGGGACTTGCCTCCTACCGCTTCGATCGGTACAAGTCATCCAACTCGAACACCGGGGCGAACACCTGCCCTGAGAAGCTCGTGTTAGCGGAGTGCCCCCTAGAGGAGGCTTCAGCAGCCTTGATAAAGGCGAGATGTGTCGTAGAGGCGGTGTGCTGGGCCAGGGATATGGTCAACGAGCCAGCTGGATCTAAAGCTCCTGCTGTGTTGGCCGAGGAAATTCGCCGTAGGGCGGAGGAGGCTGGTCTAGCAGTCGAGGTATGGGGAAGGGATCGATTAGAGCGAGAACGGCTCGGTGGAGTGATTGGCGTAGGAAAGGGTTCGTCCAACGATCCTTGCCTCGTTCGCCTCGAGTACGTACCGGCGCAGTCGCAAGATGCCCAGCCATTGTGTCTGGTGGGCAAGGGAGTGGTGTTCGATTCTGGAGGCCTCTCTCTCAAGCCAGCTGACGGGATGGAAACGATGAAGACCGACATGTCCGGCGCTGCAGCCGTGGCAGCAGCGATGTCGGCTCTGCGCGGACTCGAAGCCAAAGTAAGAGTTGTGGGGTTTCTCCCCCTAGTAGAGAACATGCCTTCTGGTTCGGCCACCAAGCCGGGAGACGTCCTGGTATTCCGCAACTCCAAAACCGTGGAGGTGTTGAACACCGATGCTGAGGGACGGCTGATTATGGCCGATGCCCTTTCGCTCTCGTCCGAGTTGAAACCTCGCGCCATCGTGGATCTTGCGACCCTCACGGGCGCTTGTATGGTCGCGCTCGGGAACAAGATCTTCGGCGTCATGGCTAACAACGACGATTTTGCAGCCGCGGTCCTTGATGCTGCATCTAGAGCGGGAGAACGTGCGTGGAGACTTCCTCTTCCTGCAGACTACAGGAAGCAGCTGGAGAGCGAGGTTGCTGATATCAAGAACATTGGCAGCCGTTACGGCGGGGCGCTCACTGCGGGACTCTTCCTTCAAGAATTTGTCGAAGAAGGGATTCCATGGGCGCACTTGGATATAGCGGGACCTGCTCGCTCTGAAGCAGATGAGTTCGAGATTCCTAAAGGCGGAACTGGTGTGGGGGTGAGAACGCTTTTGGCCCTCATTGAAGCGATGGGAAGTTGACTTGGTGACCGTCTGGCCTCACCCGCCACCGCTTTACTACTTCGCCAAAGTTCAGCCGCCATCTTGGAGAGCGAGTTTGAGGAGCCGCCCATGGCAGCTTTTAGTGGGCGCAACGCTGGCGATTGTTTGGGGCTTGGTAGTTCTCGGCTTTGGCGTTTCTGAGGTGTTGGGCACAGGCTCGATCGTTCTGTTGGTTCTGGTTTATGTGCCAGCCTCCGTGCTTGTCATATCACCGGTGTTCATGCTCATGGGGTACAGATGGGCATATGCACTGACGGTGTCCGGGCTTCTTGGTTCCACTCTCGTGCTGGTTCTAAGTTTGGTCTCCAGCGAGTTGCTTCTGCTCCCGATCTTCCCGTTCCTAATAGTGCTGGCTTCCATCATTGCTGCGCCGCTCTGGTTGGCTTTATGGATGCTCCTCAGCTCTAGAGTAGAAAGGGTGTTCGAGGGAGCACGGAAGCGCCAGGTTAGCGTGTACTACATGGCCGGTGGCGAGGAACCACCTATGCTGGACCCCAAAGAACGGCGCTTGTTTTCGATCGCATATGTGCCCGGCGCTTACTACTACGCTAGTGGCTACTACTTTCCCTATCCGCTTCAGCACGGCGTGCCTGGAAACTACTACGGCGGATATTGGTGGACGTATGGGCAGAACTACACGTACGGATCTGGATATTACGGACCCTACAGCTACCCTATGCTCGGCGCGGGTTTTGCTGCCGCGCCGGCAAGCCAAGTTCCGGGCACCGTCTACCAGCCGCCGGGGTGATGGGTTCCTGCTCGAAACGCTGCAGCAACTCTGTGTTCTAGTTCGACCTATTGACGGGGGTTGGCGACTTCGCTCGCTGGCAAGCAGTACTCGTCATAGTCGACGAGCTCGATTCGGGCGCCCTCGGAGCAAGTCGGGCAGGAAGGGTCTTTACGTAGGCGAAGAACTCTAAAGGTCGCTTCGAGAGCATCGAAGACCAACAACCGCCCAACAAGAGGATCGCCGATTCCCAAGATGATCTTGATCGCCTCTGAGGCTTGCAGGGCCCCTACGATTCCTGGCAGCACACCTAGAACTCCCGCTTCCGCACAGGAGGGGGCGAGCTCGGGGGGAGGGGGTTGGTGGTAAAGGCAGCGATAGCATGGCCCGTGGCCCGGCCAGAATACACTAACTTGCCCTTCGAAGCGGAAGATAGATCCGTGCACTACGGGCTTTCCGAGTATCGCAGATGCGTCATTCAGCAGGTAGCGGGTGGGGAAGTTGTCCGTCCCATCGACTATCACATCGTAATCTTTGATAATGTCTACAACATTGGCCGCAGCCAGGCGGGTGTTGTATCCCACGACTTCAACGTCGGGATTGAGTTTTTGAATCGTCTCTTTCGCCGACTCCACTTTCAGCATCCCGATACGCTCTTCATTGTGGATAATCTGGCGCTGTAAGTTCGACCGGTCGACGACGTCGTAGTCGACTATCCCCAGGGTTCCTACGCCTGCGGCAGCGAGATACAGCGCGGCCGGCGCTCCGAGGCCTCCTGCGCCCAATAGCAGAATCTTTGACTCAAGGAGCTTTATCTGCCCTTCTATTCCGACCTCCGGTAAAAGGATGTGGCGGTGGTAGCGGGTCCGCTGTTCTGCCGTGAGGACCTTGGGAACCTTCCACTCAAGACCCGCGTCTTTCCAGGCATTGAAACCGCCACTCATAGAGACCACCCGCTGATAACCCAGCTCTTTTAGAGTCTTAGCGGCAAATGCAGACCTAACACCGCCCGCACAATAGACGACAACTGGTTGGGATTTGTCGGGAAGGGCATCTTCAACGCGGGACTCGAGAAAACCTCTATCTATGTGAATCGCAGAAGGCAGCGCTCCTTGAGAAAACTCTTCATCGGTGCGAACGTCGATCACTTTCCATCCGTCTTGGATGAGGGCGTGTGCCTTGTGGGGATCGACCTCTTCTATCTCTTGTTTGGTTTTTTGCAAAAATTCTCTGAAGTTTTGTGCCACGGATCACCCCGTCATGTGAGACAACACTGCCGATCTACCCTATGCAGATATGGTCGCTGCCTCTATATGTAGATGTAGCAAGCGACTTTTAGCCAACCTGTCCACGGCTCTTCCCGAGGAGACCACTCGTCGTCGGACAGCTACCTTTCTCCTCGCTGAACGCTACATGAAAAAACCGAGCTAATCGGTGGAAATTCCCGGCCGAAGCAGGTCTGTCTTAGTTATTGCACGCTCTTGACTGCTTCTACCAGACGGGGCAGCAGTTCACCAGTCTTTCCCCTAAACACAAGGTCTGCTTCCGAATCCAGAGGAGTTTCCTCGAGGTTGAAGATCAACAATTTGGCACCGGTGTCGCGAGCTATCTGAGGGAGTGCGGCAGCCGGGTAAACGACCAGAGAGCTTCCTGCTACCAAAAAGACATCGGAGCGGACTGCAGCTTCCTGGCACTTGTCGAGAGTGTGGGACTCAAGCTGTTCACCGAAGGAAATTGTTGCAGTTTTTAGAATTCCGCCGCACGAGGTACATGATGGATCCTCCTGTCCCTTTGTTACTCTTTCAAGGATGACTTCTGTAGGCCATCTCCTCCCGCAATCCAAACACTTGACTTGCTTCATCGTCCCGTGGATCTCGTAGATCTTTTCCGGAGTGGAACCGGCTGCGTGGTGTAGCCCGTCGATGTTCTGAGTGATCAGTGCCTCGAAGGACGTGAGCTTTTCTAGCTCTGCTATCGCGTAGTGCGAAGGATTGGGACGCGCTTCGAAGGCTCCATGCTCTAGGCGCATCCGCCAAGAAAGCTTGCGTATCTCTGGGTCGCGCACATACCTTGAAAACTCAAAAATAGAGGGGTCGATCTTTTTCCAGATTCCCTGGGGCCCTCTGAAGTCTGGAATACCCGACTCCGTAGACACACCAGCTCCAGTGAATACAACTAGAGCGGTGGCATTGGCGACCCACTCTGCAGCAGTCAAGATGCTGGGATCGGCAAATTGTGTGCCACCGGGATACCTTTGGCTCGAGGGTGTTTCTGCGCTCATACCAATACTCCTGCCCGCGTGCTAGATGCCGTGCCCAGCCGGCGCTTGTCGCTTTAAGGAAAAAAGCGTTCTTTTGTGATGAACTATTTTACCGATGAGTCTATCGGTGAACGGGTGGGGAGAGTCTGGCCTACTACCTCGAGACTGCGGGTCGAATCGATGAGCCTCAGGGGTGACGGCGATGATATCGGGGACATGATAGAAACTCTGTCTTGTGCAGTGGCGGCCAGGTGCCACAGGGCCCAAATCGTACTCGACGTAACGAGAGATGGGTGGTATCCGCGAGTGGACAATTCCAGCTCAGTCTCTTTACAGGAGTGACCGAGTCTCAGGAGGGATACAGCTTCTCTTCTTGCTCTGTTTCGCATGGCTTCGACGTTCGAGACCGCTCGACGGTGCACGTTTTGACCTGGCGGGAGGCTCGACAGCAAAGTGCGTGCCTCGCAGTGGATTCGCCGAAGCTGCCTGGGAAGCTGGGATTCCAAGACTGGATCGATCGAGGGGAGTTTTTCGCGAACTAGACACACACCTTGACTGAGCTCGATCATGCCCGCTGTAACGAGCGAGCAGAGCGCATTCACCAGGATTTCTCGATTCGAAAGACCAAGGTTTTCTGTCACCTGCTCCCACGTGACCTCGCAAACCCCCTGTTCTAGAAGAGATGCCAGATAACAGTAGCAGCCCATTGCTTCGACTCCTACCAAAGACGAGTAAAAGATCCACACGTAAGCGCTGTGCCGATCGTGAAGGCTGAGCGCATCGGTCGAATCGATGGAAGTGGTCTCTTCGGCAAGTCTCATGGCCCCCCTCCTGATCTGCCGAACCGTCTAACGCCGATTTCAAGATGACTGAATAGACACTCGATCTACTCGTCAATATGGGCACAGCACCGTAAGTGATATAAAACAATGTGCCTGTCTTTGCAAGATTATACTATGTGTTACATTGAGTTAGCCTTATTTAGGTTGTAAAAATTACTATTGCGTCCGGTGAAATTCCTATTTACACTTGTGTCCCGAGCGTAGACCTGCTCCGACTGCCGGTCAGGTAGCTTCCTGCGGCAGGCGATCGCCTTATTGCCTCGTTACTAGGAAGAGGCGATTTGTCCTGGGGTCGGCAATAGTTCAAAAGAATAGTCAAAAGAGGGGGAAGTGAAAAGAGGGGGGATAGAAAGTATCGAAGTCTCGAGTGGTCGAGAGGGAAGCTACTCTTTCCTGGACCGCTTGCGCTGGCGTTTTCCTCTGCTTGAGGCTGTCCTTACTCGCTGGATGGCTTCTTTTTTCAAACTCTCGATGTACCGCTCCAGCTCCTCCCTGTCTACACGCCATACGCCGCGCTTTCCAATCTTGAGCGCCAGCAAGTCCCCCTCTCGCATGAGGGTGTACACCTGGCTCTCGGTGACGCTTAGGTACTCGGCGACCTCTTTGGGTGTGAGGAGTCGTGAGGGGGTAGTGGGTGTTTGGCCCCTTTTGTTTTGTGGTCTACGTGTTGCCTCAGCCATTTCGCTAATTCCTCCTCAAAGGCTCTGCACAAAAGCAAAACGCTGCCGTCACGCTCAGATGCTGGCAGTTCCATTGTATTGGACGTAGTTACCTACAAAGGACATCTAAGAAGGACTTATGACACGAATCGGATCGAATTACACCAAATTCAGCGGGCGTTCGCTCCGTCCGGGGACTGTAGCGCCACGGGTTGTCGCCGGGGTGGCGTTGATCTCGATCTCGCTGGTATCTGCAACTGCAGTACTGCGGAGTCGAGTAGCGCCTGTAGGTGTGCTGGTTTTTTCTCACGATATGGACGCCGGAGCGGTGTTATCCGATGCGGACGTTTCCGAAGCTGCTGTGGCCGCAACAGGTGACACACTCGACCACCTCGTAAGGAGCGAAGAGAGAGGATCGGTTATGGGGCTGCGCCTGCTCAAGCCCTCGCGGGCCGGGGAACCTATTTTGCGCTCGTCGTTTGCTCCCGATAGCAGCGAGACCCCTCGACGCCTCGTCCAGCTGCACGCAGCGCGGGCCGGTAGCACTCCCGATTTGGCACCTGGAGACAGCGTAGATGTGCTAGCTAGCTTCACCGTTGGTACCGAAGCTGCTCGGACTGTCGTTGTCGCATCTGCGGTGAAACTAATCTCCGTATCGGCTCCTGCAACTGACGGCGACGGCATAGAGATGTCGGGCTCGGGCAAGTCTTTGCCCTCCGCACTCGGCGGGCAGCCGGGGATTTTGTGCACGGTCGAGGTCGCGGCAGCCGACCTCGTCCGATTGGTATTCGCATCGCAAAACGCTGTGGTCTCTGTCGTGAGGTCTATCCCCGGCGAAAGCGTTTTGGGACGGGAGATGTCGGGTGGCGTCTCATTCGATTCGGATACTTCCTTAGGGCAGGAGGAGTAGCGATGAGCGCCGGCACTTGCGACGGTATTGGGCGAGGCGTAATCAGCAGTGATGGCTCATCGCCTGGCCTAAGAGGTGTCCGAAATGGCCGCGAGGTACGCGCGGTGATTGTAGGAGGTCGCCAAGACCGACTAGGCGAAGCCTTAGTGGGCGCCCTATCTCACAACCGATCGGTGACTTCTGCAGAACTCGTCGAAGAGGCTGCAGAGGCCGCTATATGGTCTTGGTTTGGCTCGGCGGACCTCGTGGTGGTGTTCCCAGACGCTGCGCCGTTTCCTAAAAAGCTCGTATCCGAACTCGAGTCCCACGGCTGCGCTCTGGTTGGCGCATTCGAAGCCGGTGATGTAGAGGGTGAGGCGATTCTCGCGAAAAACGCCGTGCGAACAAGAGTGCCCTTGGGCGCAGATCTGGATTCGGCTGTCTTTCAGATCCTCCGAGTCGCCTCGGGTTCGGCTGAGACAGGCCAGAGCTGTGCACGATCTCGGGGATCACAGGCATTTGAGCGACATGAGAGTGTCGTCCCCTCTGCAGTGCGCCGGCCGCGATCGATCGGGGTTGCATCTCTCGGCCACTCGGCAGGGGGTACTACTCTTACGATTGCTCTGGCGCGTGTGCTGGCACAGGCGGGATGGTCGGTAGCGGTTGGCGATGTCGACTGCCAGACATGGGGTTTATCTCGGTGGCTTGGGGTGGCAAAGAGAAAAGATCCTTCAGTCGATGGCGCCTGCAACCGCGATCACCTCGGTGACTCTGGCGAGATTTGCTGGCGAATTCAACCTCTTTCCAGCAGGGAGTTGTTGGCGTGTGCAAAGAACCGTCCAGATATCGCAGAAGAAAGTGGGGACCCCGTCTCTGGACGCGTTTCGCCTTTTCTTCCCCTGCGGCCCGTGGTGTTGGAGCTACAGCGGAGAGCTGAGGCCGTCATACTCGATGCGGGCTCAATAACCCGGGGTGTCCGCCGGTCTCTAGGTATGGCCCTCCTCGGCTCAATCGGCGGATCCATGGGAGCCGACCCCCTTGCTCAGCGAGGGTGGATCTTGGTTTGCCGAGCGGATCCCGGCGGGGTGAAAACCTTCATTGAAACCTGGGGACGCGTCTGTGGAGCACTGGGAGACTCCACAAACCTTGTAGTGGCCCTCAACTTGCTTCCAGAAAAGGTTCCTCTTAGGAAACTGAGAGCCCACTGCAAGGCTCTCGTTTCGGCCACGGGATGCAGCGCTGTGGTCTGCCTTCCTCACGATCCTCGCTTGCTCAACCTTTTTTGGAGTACTCGCTTGCCGAGTTCGGACCTTGGCGGGACCGAGTTCACCGCTGCAGTGCGGTCGTTAGCTGAGTCGGCTGGCTTTGAGATTCCCGCTTTTGATGGCGCCAATGGCAATGGCTCCGGCGGCAGATCGAAGTTGTTCTGCGGTTCTTTCGTGGCTGCTGTTATCGCCAGGAGGAAAAGAGATGCATAGCAATGCCATGTCGATTTTGGAAGACGATCTAAAAGAGCGGATCCGTAATGAGGCAGTTTTGGACCCGCCATCTCTCTATCGCGTGGCCAAAGAAGTTGTTCGCAGCTACAGGCAACGAGCTTTGACGGAAAAACTGCCTTTGCTGACAGACGGGGAATCAGACGGAGATTTGGCAGGAGAGTTGATTAAGCGCTTCTCCGGCTTCGGAGCTTTGGCAGACCTGCTCGCGGATCCCGCTGTCGAAGAGGTCTGGGTGAACAACCCAGGAAATGTTTTCGTGTCGCGTAGAGGTGTACACGAGCGAGTTCCGGTACGAATCAATTCGAAAGAAGTAAGAGATCTAGTCGAGAGAATGCTGGGTTTCACCGGGAAGCGTATCGACAGAGCATCTCCCTTCGTGGATGCTTCGCTGCCCGATGGAAGTCGTCTACATGTCGTGATTCCCCCTGTCACGCAACACTGGACTCTAAACGTCCGAAAGTTCACCGGCATAGAGGTGAACGACTTGGACGAGCTAGTGTCTCGAGGATCTCTTAGCGAACACGCGTCTTCTTTTTTGTCGGTTTCTGTCCTTGCGGGGCTGAACATCGTCGTGGCAGGAGCTGTTGGCGCTGGGAAGACGACTATGCTCAACTGCTTGGCTTCCGCTATACCAGCGTCCGAGCGAGTTGTCACCTGCGAGGAGATTTTCGAGTTGAGCATTGATCACCCTGATCTCGTAGGGATGCAGTGCAGAGAGCCCAACATGCAAGGAGAGGGCGAAATTACGCTGCGCCGTTTAGTCAAGGAAACGCTTCGAATGCGCCCCGACAGAATCATCGTTGGAGAGGTAAGAGGCGCAGAGGCTTTCGACATGCTAATCGCCATGAACACGGGTTGCGCCACTATGACTAGTGTCCATGCGAACACCGCTAGAGAGGCTGTAAGAAAGCTGACAGCCCTGCCGTTGTTGGCCGGGGAGAACATTTCAAAGGAGTTCGTTGCCTCGACAGTCGCCTCCTGCATCGACCTAGTGGTTTTTTGCAAAAGAGAAAGAAGGAGCGGATTTCGCTACGTTGACGAGATTCTCGCCATCGGTGATCAGCTTGCTCCGGATGGCGTAACCGCGTCCCCCATTTTTAGCCGGGAGGAGGGACAACTGGTTTGGACCGGTGAGTTTCCCAGAAATTTGGCCCGCTTCGAGGATGTAGGGATCGATCTTTTGGATGTGCTACGGGACGGCGAGCGGGCATCGGTACGGGTTGGGGCTCAAGCGGGAGGAGAGCGAGCATGAGCGTTCGTGCTATGGCGGTGTATGTAGCTTTTCTCGGCGCGGCTCTTGGGGGATATCTAGCAATCGAGCAGTTCTTTTTCAGAAGCCAAAAAGCATATAACGCCCCGCGGACCAGGCATCCAAAAAGTGCTAAAACATTCTCTAGCTTGGTCGCAGACGAGGCCGCCTCATACTCCCCGCCGATATTCAAAGATGCAATTTTCTCTAGCGTTGCAGCCTTTGCGAAAACGCTGGTTCCTTATTTAGGTGCCTCGGCAGCCTCCGGGATGACTGCTTATCTAGTGACCGCGGTTCCCGCTCTCGGGGTGTTGGGAGCAGTGGCCGGTGTGTGGATTCCAATTTCTATTTCGAGCATGCGGAAGCGTCGTAGGGTAGAGAGGATACGGTCTAGCTGGCCCGATGCCTGCCGCCATTTAGTAGCCAACCTCCAGGTTGGAGACTCGCTGCCTCGAGCGCTTGCAGCGTTAGGATCGAGTGGACCGGCAGAGCTTCGCCCGTACTTTGCGCGCTTTGCACGCCGATACTCCGCCACTGGCGACTTTGACAGCTCTGTCGAAGCACTGGGGTCCGAGCTCGAGTATGCGGGCATCCATCAGCAACTCGGAGCGCTCCGATTGGCACACCGCTCAGGGGGATCGGAGCTAGTGTCAGTTTTGAAGACCGCAGCAGAGCTGGCATCTGAACGCCTAAGCATAGAGCGCGACATCGAAGCTCGGCAGTCGTGGACAGTTACGGCGGCGCGTATCTCCGCTGCGGCACCCTGGGTGATCGTAGTACTCCTCTCATTGAGGCCAGCAACGGCCGCAGTTTATTCGACAGCGCTCGGCACAAAGGTGATCGTGGGCGGGGCGATTGCGACGGTGTCCGGATACGCCCTCATGTCGAAAATCGGAAAGGTACCTTCAAGGTGAGGGCACTGGATCCGACCCTCCTGTTCCCACTTGTGGCGGCTTTTGTAGGTTGCCGTCTGCTCCTCACGAACAATCTCGCAGAGGTGGCGTGGGCTCGCCGAGCGGTCGCATCATTCCCTAGTCGAGTCCAGAAGTATCTTGTCTCATCTGGTCTCGACGTCGATTTACAGCTAGCAGGAGTAGGACTGGATGCTACGAGCTTCCGAGCGTGCCAACTTGCTTTTGCAACAATAGGCGCGCTGGTTGGCGGAACCCTATATTCGGCGGTTTCGGGGGCTTCCAGAATAGGACTGTCAGGTTATACCTGGCAAGGCGGAATACGTCAGCTCGCTGCTACGACTCTCTTTGCCGCGTTTGTGTCAGGAGGCGGCTTGGAGTTTTTTGTCAAGCATAGAGCAGAAAAGGCCCGTGACAGAGTCGCCGCTGATGTGGCCAATCTGGCCGATCTCTTGTGCATAGCTATCTCATCGGGCGAAAGCGTCCGTAGTGGATTAGCAGCGATCAGTGGTTTGGTGGAGCACCCATTGCAAAGCGAGGTCACTACTGTGGTTGCCGCGGTTACCTCGGGGACTCCTTTTGAAGTAGCTCTCACTGCGTTCGCCGAACGTATACGCCGTCCCGCGGTCAACGTATTGGCGGAAGCTCTTGGCAGAGCTCATGAAAGGGGGGTGGGCTTGACCGATCAGCTTCGCGCACTGGCTAGAGACGTGAGAGAGGCACGCAAGGCCGCGGTCGTCGAGTCGATGGGAAAGAGGCAAATGTTGATGATCGTTCCAGTGGTGTTTCTCATCTTGCCCACAGCCCTTGTGTTTGCGGCGCTTCCAGGGTTTTACACCTTGAGGCTCGTAATGGGTTGAGGTCACTGCTGCTTCGGAGGTTGAAGCGCAGGTAAGCCAAGAAAACAATCAAAACCCGAATAAAAAAGGAGGGGGGAGTGAAGCAATCAACAACACGTCCTGTCAATTGCAATTCCACAGTCGCAAATAGCCCAGGTCCTTCCTGTGGGAGCCAACTGTTTGTTTTTCGGAAACGCTTTTGGACCTGGCTGGCCACCTTCGCTTTTTTGACGTTATCGATTGTTGTGTCTTCGATAGCGGCGGAATGGGCTGATTACTTCCGTTCGAAGCGACGCATTTTCTTTCGCGCACAAAGAGGTGCGAGTTCGGAGGACGGGTCGATCGGAGAGTGGGTGATGATCTTGGTGATGGCTGTCGGAATAACTTTGTTTATTTGGGCGATCGCTCAGCCCATGCTCGGCTCGATTCTTACCAGGGCATTGTCCAAGCTCTTTAGGTGAGCTGGGTATGCGCACGTATTCCGCACACAAATTTCGATCGAACGATTCTGTAGGGCTCTACAAAAGCAGCGAGTCGGAAGCTCAAAGCGACACAGGCTCTGTGACAGTCGAGTTTTTGGCTTCGCTCGTCCTTTTGGTAGTAGTACTCGTCGTGTCGATAGACATCGGGATCTTTGCCTATGTCCGCAATCTCGTGCACGCTGCTGCAGCTGAGGCTGCCCGGACCGCAGCCCCCTATGGAACGCATGTCTCTTCTGCAAAAGTTCGCATAGATCAACTACTGCCCGATGTAGTCGGTGAGTACTCTCGCGCGTTGAACGCCTATGTTCGAGAAGATGGCGACTTTGTGGAAGTAGAGGTCCAAGGCGAATTCGTTCCCTCCGCACCCTTTCTTCCCCGACTTCCCCTCCGAGCAAAGGCCTGGGCATTTCGAGAGGAAAAAGCGGTTCAGCGACGATGACGCGATCTGCCAACCACTGTTCAGAGCAAGGGAGTGCCCTGGTAGAGGTAATTTTGGTGGGGATGGCTCTCGCATTATCTTTAGCTTTCTCGATTGCAGCTTTGAGCGAGGCACAGCGCGTCGCACTAGCTGTGTCTGCTGCATCGAGAGACGCCGCTCGATCGGCCTCGGTGGCACGGTTCGAAGCTGCTGCTAGAGAATCGGCCGTGGCTTCTGCTAGCGGCGTGCTGCGGACTTATGGTCTCGATCCGTCAAGAGCCCATATATCATTGGAAGGCAGGCTGGCGCGTGGATCCAGTGTGGAGGTGGCTGTCACTTACCCACTCCAAATTTCATTGGGTGGGGCACTCCACGCCTCGTTGCCAATCACAGTTTCTTCCAAGAGCCGATTCGAAATCGGCCCGCACTCACCGGTTCCGAAATGAAGCGCGAACATTCAAACCTCGATTTCGAGTCTGGGCAATCTTTCCCTCTGGTTATGGCAGTACTGATGATCGTTCTAGCTATTGGGGGTCTCGTTCTCGACGGATCACGAGCGTTTCTAATCCGACGGCAGCTTCAGAACGCGCTGGATGCCGCGGTGCTTGCTGGTGCAGGGCACGTGGATCTTGAGAAATTCAAAGGTTCCATAGAAAACAATCTCGAACCCGAGCGTTTAGCAGCAGTTTCAGCAGCCGAAAGAGTATTTACGGTCAATGCTCCCACGGGATCTCGTGCTTGGTTTCAGGTGCAGGGGGCACGAGTGGAGGGAGCCGCTGTTTGTACGGTTTCGTTCGTGTTGCTGCCTTTAGTAGGCCTCAGTGGCTACGAGGTGCACGTCCGCGCTTCAGCTTCACCTGTTCTCATAAGCGGCGGGTAAGCTGTACTCATCCTGAATATGCGAGTGAAGAGCCACCTATACCCTAGCGATGACTGAACAAAACGCAAAAGACCACACAATAGAGGAGCGCGCGTCCACGTCTTCTTCGCAAAGCGAAAACCGGGGCAGTGCCCGATCCGATTCTAAAGTTGTGCCTGTTGCCGAGACCCATTCAGGTATCCAACTACGGCTTTTTTACAGACCGGAAGACATAGCGGGCTTCGACTACGACAGCGACCTGGGAGACCCGGGCGAGTTTCCTTTTACCAGGGGCATTCATCCGACCATGTACAGAGGTCGCCTGTGGACGATGCGCCAGTACGCCGGCTACGGAACCGCGGAAGAGACCAACCAGCGATTCAAGTACCTGCTCGCGGCTGGTCAGACGGGACTGTCGGTTGCATTTGATCTTCCCACCCAGATGGGGTTGGACTCCGACAACCCCAGGGCAGCGGGGGAGGTGGGCAAGGTCGGGGTCGCTATTGACACCGTTGACGACATGAGAAGACTTTTTGAGGGAATCCCTCTCGAAAAGGTTACGACATCAATGACCATAAATGCCCCCGCCTCCCTTTTGTTATTGATGTATCAGATCGTAGCCGAAGAGCAGGGTGCGGACCCCAAGAAACTAGGAGGGACGATTCAAAACGACATCCTCAAGGAGTATGTAGCGAGGGGCACATACATATTTCCTCCTCGCCCCTCGATGCGGATCGTAACCAACACGTTCGATTACTGTCGGCGAAACCTTCCTCGCTGGAACACGATCTCGATCTCGGGGTATCACATACGGGAGGCAGGTGCCACAGCTGTGCAGGAGCTTGCCTTTACGTTGGCAAACGCTATCGCGTACGTAGAAGCCGCGCTCGATGCAGGATTGGAAATTGACGAGTTCGCGCCCCGACTCAGCTTTTTCTGGAACGGACACAACAACTTTTTCGAAGAGATAGCCAAATTTCGAGCCGCTCGGCGGATGTGGGCTAGCATCTGCAGAGACCGCTTCGGTGCCAAAAATCCAAAGTCTTGGTTGATGCGCTTCCATACGCAGACAGCCGGATCCATGCTCACCGCTCAGCAACCGGAGAACAACATCGTAAGGACGGCCATCCAAGGACTCGCGGCGGTGCTGGGAGGAACGCAGAGCCTTCATACCAACAGCTTTGACGAGGCGCTGGGGCTGCCAACGAAGAAGGCAGCTAGGATTGCGCTGAGGACTCAGCAGATCATTGCGTACGAGTCCGGGGTTGCAGACGTTGTCGATCCACTAGGAGGCAGCTGGTACGTCGAGTCGCTAACAAACGAGGTAGAAAAGGGTGCCCAAGAATATCTCGACAAGATCGAGCAAATGGGGGGAGCGGTGGCAGCTATAGAGGCCGGCTACATGCAGTCGGAGATTGAGGCAGCCGCCTACCGCTGGGCTCAGGAGGTCGAGACGAAAAAGCGATTGATCGTAGGGGTTAACGAGTTTATCGAAGACGAAGAGGAACCGCTCGAGGTCCTCAAAGTTGACAAGGCCTTAGAAGAAGCCCAGATTCGACGCCTTGAGGAAGCACGCAAGAAGCGAGATCCGATTGAAGTAGGGGAGAAACTAGAAGCCGTGCGACAAGTTGCCAAGGGAGACGGCAATCTCCTCGATGCGATGAAAGCGGCTCTGAGAGCGGGAGCGACCATTGGCGAGATATGTGACGAACTTAGAGCGGAGTTTGGCACCTACCAACCTCGATTCTGAATCTGACTCGCCAACGACGCTATGCGACGATTCTTCTTCGTGGAAATCGAGCGACTTCAGGCTAGACGGGAAGAGAAGGACAAAGCCCAGATGGACAGCGTTGGGCCTGGCTGGCTCAGCGGTGTACATGTCGTTCGGCGTACTCTCGCTGCTTCCTAGATCGCCTATTGTTCCGCCTTATCCCGCGGACATAGAACGGTTAAGCCCTTACTCCCTCATAGCCCGGTTTTTTCACGGATCCCCGAGCGTACTTGTTGTGGCATTCGTCATTCTGCTCACATCGGCATTTGCGCTCTTTGCGCTTGCACTGAGAGAGGCAAAAAAGCAGCCGCAACGTGCTTTGCTACCAGCTGCATGGGCGGTAGGGTTCGCTATTCTGCTCGTTCCGACTCCTCCGATCGCCAGTCAAGATATCTACTCATACGCCGCTTATGGAAGAATGGCAGCTTTCTACTACGAGAACCCTTATCTCTCTGGGCCTTCGAAGGTGGCACAAGATTCAACGGCCAACTTTGTCGGAAGGATGTGGTGGGACATGCCGAGCGTCTATGGGCCCGTTATGCAGGGGATAGCTTGGGCGTGTGCGCGAGTATTAGGTGGGCTCGGCATCCTGATAATAGGGCTCAAAGCTGTGGCAGCTTTTTTCTTCGCATTATCGCTCTGGCTTCTAATTCGCTGTGCTCAGAAATTGTCGAGGGCAGCCACGGTAGCTGTGGTGGCTGTTGGGTGGAATCCGCTGGTACTCATTCACATAGTGGGCGGGGGCCACAACGATATCCTGGTGGCTGCTGCACTCCTTGGCGGCCTTCTCCTCTTTCTGGAGGGGCACCGCCTTCTAGCTGGCGTCGTTGTTACACTGGGTTCTTTAGTGAAGGTAACTGCTCTGGTTCCTCTTTTTCTCTACATGTTGCTGGTGTGGAGAAAGCGAGAGGATATCGGGGGTTGGCAAAGAGTGGCGTGGCTGGTTTCGTTATCAAGCGCCACGGTGGTTGCTGCGTATGCGCCGTTCTGGAAAGGACTCGATACCCTAAGAGCTCTCGTACGAGTCTCTGGACTACAGACCAGCATATCCGCGCCGTACGTATCTGCTCAGGTCGTTCACTTGGGGTTGGAGTCCCTCGGTGTGAGGCTGTTCGGGGTTTCTGGCTGGGTGGCAATCTTTCGGGTCGCTCTAGGCGTTGTGTTCGGTCTGTACGTGTTGCTTCTCTGCCGCCGACTAGGTCGCTCCGAAGAGCTGCTTCCAGAGGTGTGGGGTAAAGCGTTGCTGGCCTTCTGCTTTACCACTGCCTACCTGCTTCCGTGGTATCTGGTTTGGCCGATGCTCGTACTGGCACTGGTCTCTGAAGGGCAGACTTTTCGTCTTGCGATGGCCGCCGCCTTCGTTTACTCGTTCACCCAACTTCCGGGAGGTTATGTCCTTCTCTCACCAAACATAAGAGCAATTGGAGAAGGGTTAGGGAGGCTGGCGTTCTTCGTTGTTGTGGTGGGATTCGGTATTTGGCTCTGGCTATCGCGTGCAGGGGCTGTTTACGATCTAGGACCACGTATCGGGTTGGCTGCAAGAGCAGACTCGATCCTCTCGCGCGAAGTGGGCAGTGATTGAGAGTAAGCTAATTGATCGCCGGCCCCTGAGGCGATCAAGACCGAGCGCGGCGCTTCTAGGCGCTATCCAAGATCACCAAAACGTCGCCAGCCCCCACCGTGTCTCCCACTTTGCATTTGAGCTCTTTTACGCGGCCGGATACATCCGCAACTACTTGGTTTTCCATCTTCATTGCTTCCAGGATACAAAGCGCATCCCCGGCAGCCACTTGCTGTCCTTCTTCGACGAGTATCTGAACTATCGTTCCCTGCATCGGCGCGGTCACGACTCCAGGCGCAGTACCTGTTGCAGCCCGGGTGGGCGCCACACTGGCTGGGACTTTGGGCTTGTACTTGTTCACGGTACTCAAAGGCCTACTCAAGCCTGCGCCTACGGGCTGTGCAGACTCCGGCAGATATACCTTGACATCGAAACGTTTCGATCCAACTTCTACGACTACCTGGCGTTCCTGATATCCCGGATGAGGTAGTACCGGTTTTGTCGGATGCCCTTTCAGTGATCGGAGGTCTAGTTCTTCCTCGATGAAACGTGTGTAGTGCTTGGCGTCTATGAAATCGGGGTGGGTAAGTATCGCCTTGTGAAGTGGAATGTTGGTGGCGACGCCCTCTATTACTGTCTCTTGAAGAGCTCTCAGCATGCGAGCCCGAGCCTGTTGGCGGTCGCTGCCAGAGGCTATAATTTTTGCCACAAGATTGTCGTAGAACTGGCCTACCTCTGACCCTGCCTCGTATCCAGCGTCGACTCGGATTCCTGGACCCTGCGGCATTTGCCAGGATGTTATGGTACCAGGTGTGGGCATAAATCCTTGAGTGGGGTCTTCTGCGTTGATCCGACACTCGATGGCGTGCCCCCTTCCCACAAGGTCGGCTTGAGAAAATGGCAATGGCTCTCCCGCAGCGATCTTGATCTGTGAAGCTACGAGATCTACCCCGTAAACCTCTTCTGTGACGCAGTGCTCCACCTGGATCCGGGTGTTCATCTCCAGGAAGTAGAAGTTGTCGTCTTCGTCGAGTAGGCACTCGACGGTCCCAGCGCTTTGATATCCGCATGCCCTCACGAGCTTTAGCGCGGCCTCCCCGAGTGATCGCCTGGTTTCATCGCTGATCGAGGGACAGGGAGTCTCTTCTATTACTTTCTGGTACTTGCGCTGGCAAGAGCAGTCCCTCTCTCCGACGTAGACCGCATTGCCGTGCAAGTCGGCAAGAACCTGGACTTCTACGTGACGCGGCCGGGCAATGTATCGCTCTAAATACACGGAGTCGTCTCCGAAATAGGAGCTGGCTTCACGTCGGGCAGAAATAAATGCTTGTTCGGCTTCTTCTTCGGAATGGACAACCCGCATGCCCTTGCCACCCCCCCCAGCGGAGGCCTTGATTGCGACTGGCCAACCGTGCTCGTTCGCAAATTCCACGATTTGAGAGGGTGAGGTGATCATTTCGAGAGTCCCAGGGACTGGCGGAAATCCAGCTGACTCGGAGAGTTTGCGGGCCGATACCTTGTCTCCCATGGCTGCTATGGCCTCGGGAGACGGTCCGATCCACGTCATCCCCGAGTCTACGACTGCGGCTGCGAAGGTCGCATTTTCTGCGAGAAAACCGTACCCGGGATGAACTGCCTCGGCGCCCGATTCCCGCCCTACTTCTAAGATCCTTTCGATCTTTAGATAGCTTTCTGTGGCTGGAGAGTCCCCAATGTAATACGATTCGTCGGCCAACCTAGTGTGTAGGGAGTTTCGATCGAAGTCGGAGTAAACAGCGACCGCTTTTACGCCGAGGTCCCGACAGGCGCGGATGACACGAACAGCAATCTCCCCACGGTTTGCAATCAAAATCTTCTGGAACATTACCCTCTCACAAAGCGATCTTTTGTCGGCAAGCGCAGTATAGGCACATCGGCAAGCGCAGTATAGGCGAGTGCCTGCGTTTTGTGCAGCACGAGACCGGGTTGGCGGCTCCCAATCCGGAGTGTGGCTTAGATTTACGATTTAGGTCGTAGGTCACAACGTAATGCGCAGTATATGCAAACGGAGGTAAAAAGAGAGTTGCAGAATCGTATCCAAAGAGCGGACTCCGACACTTCGATCACTGCGGCTGGATCCTACGATGCTCGCCAAATCAACGAAGCTCTGCGCGGACAGCGCTTCTTCAGAGCACTCGTAGTCGAAAAAATCGACTCGACCAATACTGCTCTGTTTGAGCTTGGTCGCGCTGGTGAGCCGGAGGGTCTTGTCCTATTGGCAGAAGAACAGTCCGCAGGTCGGGGACGAATGGGTCGCAGCTGGACATCTCCAAAAGGGAAAAGCATTCTTATGTCCGTTTTGGCCAGGGCAAGAGTTAGCAGCGAAGACGCCGGGCTGGTAAATGCGGCAGCGGGGCTAGCTGTCGTCGATGCGGTGCGAGATGTATCGTCCTTGGATACCAAGCTCAAGTGGCCCAACGACATCGTTTTCGAGGGCAAAAAGCTTGGGGGAATACTAACCGAGCGGGGATCCGATCGAGAGGGGCGCCCGTTTTTCGTCATAGGGATTGGCCTGAACGTCGAATGGAGGCCGGAAGATTTTCCGCCGGATATTGCCGAAACCGCAACCGCGCTGTCGATCGTAGCGGGCTCACCGCCCCAGAGGCGAGCTCTGGCAATCTCAATCGTTCGCAAGCTCGGGTACTGGCTCGCCGAGCTGGAATCGGGCCCTCGGGACCTTGCGGCGAGCTACAGAAGAGCCGTTTCGACCATCGGCTTGAGGGTGCGAGTCAAGCTACTCCAAGACGAGCTCGAGGGCGTGGCTGTCGACATCGACGAGCGTGGGGATCTGGTTGTGGCTTTGGACTCCGGAGAGCGCAAGGTGATCGTGGCGGGAGACGTTAGAGAGGTCCGAGCAGCCTAGGCCACGATGGCGCTCGTCATTCTCGTCTCGGCGAGGGACAGTACCGCTCTACCATCTCCCTGTAGATCTGGTGGAGCCGTGCGGTTTTACTTCCGGGACGACCCTCTCCAATCTCGTCGCCATCGACTTCTACTAAAGGGATCAGCTCTCTGGTCGAGGACGTGATAAACGCTTCCTCCGCATCGACTAGGTCGATCGGCGACAGTGCTCGCTCTTGAGGTGTCAACCCAGCTTTTGGTGCCAATTCCAACACGATCTCTCGGGTGATGCCAGGTAAACAGCCCGACCCTGTATCAGGTGTGTACAGATCCGAGTATTTCACCAAGAAGATGTTGGATGCCGCACCTTCGCACAGATCTCCCTCCGAATTGAGAAAAATCCCCTCGTCTGCGCCTGCTTTTTTGGCCATTCTTCTCCCGATTATGTTCTCTACGTAGCTGGTGGTTTTGATCCCTGTTAGAGTCGACCCGGTGGATTTCCGGATGGGCAAAATTACTGCCCTAGCCCCTTTTCGGTACAGCCTGTCGGGAAGGGCGTCTAGCGGATGGGCGAGGATAATCATGGTCGGAGAAGTGGGTCCTGTGGGTAGTAGGCCGGGTCCCCCGGGTCCAGATGTCATTGTCAACCTGACTCTCGCCTCTGAGAGGCGGTTGGCGGCGAGAAGCTTGGCGATCGCATCCTCGACATAGCGCAGCGGAGGAAGAGGGATTTCCAGAACCCGGGCGCCGGCTTTCATCCGCTTGTAGTGGCGGCCGAGGGCAAAGACTTTCCCGTTGTAGGCTCGCATCGTTTCGAACAGCCCTTCGCCCAAAAGAAGGCCGCGGTCCAGCACACTGACCTTAGCTGAGCGCTCGGGTACAAGTTTGTCACCGAGCCAGCAGTATCGCGGCACCAAACCTCCGGTTACTCCTAGACATCATGTTCAAGGAGCATAACCAAACGTTACGGTCCCGCCGCGGACCACTGCTCCCAGTGCAGGGTCGGAAGCGAAGTACATTGGTCGTTCTACGACGACATCGGGGCCCGATCTCACCGTCAATCGCGCCGACACCTCTCGCCAGGGGCCCACATCGGAGTTGACGTTGAAAGTGGCCCTGCTCGAAGGTGCTATCGCCCTCTCTATCGTTACCGGGACTCCTCCGTCGTTGAAGACATACTCGAACCGCACCACAGCCGTTTCGGTGAGAGAGGGGTTCTGCACTGTCAAGTACTCTACGAATCCTCCGCCGGTGTATCCCTCCGAGAACAGCCACGATGTAGCGGGGCTCTGAATGCCAGCGGCGTTGTGTCCTGCTGTGACAAAGGTTCCTAAAGCCGGGTCTGCATGAAAGTACATCGGTCGCTCCACTACCAAAGCTGGCATACCCGCCGGCACAGACACCTTGACGGACACCTCCTTTCCCGGCCCAACGATGTCATTGACTCTAACGGTGAAGCGGGAGTTAGAAGGTATGCCGAAGCTTTTCTTGATCTGAGGTAGCCCAGCGTTGAAATTGAAATCGACATCCGCCTGGGAGGGCTGAGAAGAAGGGTTTTGGAAAGTCAAGTACTCCACAAAGCCCGGTCCCGTGTAACCCTCCGCGAAATACCACGAAGAACGGGGAGCGGATGTCCCCGGCTTTGCGTGTCCCCCTCTCACTACCGCTCCCACCGCAGGGTCGGCGACGAAGTACATTGCCCGTTCGGCAACGACCCCCGGTCCCGACACCACACTTACTTTGGTCGATACCTCTTTTCCTCCTCCCACTACCGAGTTGACGTTTACTGTGAAGCGAGCTTGAGGACCCACAGTAACTGCCATAGACGATGGAGGCACCCCGCCGTTGAAGGCGAAGTCCAGTCGAACCTGGGATGGCGCTTCTGCAGAGGGATTTAGAAGGGTCAAGTACTCCACAAAGCCCGGCCCCGTGTAACCCTCCGCAAAATACCACTCGGTTTTAGGTGATCGTACTCCCATGGCGTTGTGACCATCGGCTACCCAAGACCCCGTTCCCGGATCGCCTGAGAAGTACATGGGCCGTTCGAGCAGCACTCCTGGGCCTGCCAAAACGCCTACCCTCACCCCCACCGATTTCGCCGGACCGACGATCGAGTTGGTCAGCAATGTCCTGCGCGACTTTTTCGGGACTATCGTAGAGAACTCGACAGGGATCCCACCCTCTGGGTAGAGGGTGAGAACTACTGACGCATCAGTGATCTCGTGGTTACCGAGCGTAAGATAGTGAACAGATCGGAACCCCGGGTTGCCTGTGTAGCCTTCTGCGGTGAAAAACGCATAGGGTAGCCCTGAATGAGGAGTGGGAACCTTGCCTGAGGAGGTTGCGGGAGCCGAATACTCCGGTATCCCGTTGTGCGAGAAAAGGGCATACGAGTAGGGAGCTCCGTTGGTCAAACCGTAATCGACGTAAGACTTGGCTTTGCCATCAAAGATTACGGTCCCATCGGAAGGATTGGCCGGTGGCACAGTTCCTGCTTTTCGGACGACCCGTACTCCGCTGAAGTTCCCGGCGGTAGAGTAATCCCAAAACAAAAGTACTTGTCCATCTTCCTCGCGCATTACGAGATTCGATGGAGGCGGAGGGGGAGGAAGTGGGGTGGCACTAGCGAAAGCCGGCGAGGAAAACTCCCCTGAGCCATCGTCGAAGAAAGCTCCGTAGCAATACGTCGTTCCGTTCACGACCGCCGTGTCGGTGAAAGTATTTGCAGACCCCTGGAAAACAACGGTTCCGTCGGTAGGAGAGGCAGGGCAGGCGGGTGCCAGTTTGCGTAGCAGTTTGGATGCCACCGCCGGGGTCGAATTCGTAAACCACCGAAGCCTTACCTTACTGTCTCCGGGAGTAGCTTCTAGCGTGTAGACGAGCGGGGAGAACTTATTGGCCTGGCGCTGGGGATCCCTCTTGAACTGTGGCCACGGTGCTGGCCAGGTCGGGTTCGTCTTCATAGGCGCTAGCAGCCATGCCGCTCCCCTCGAGGGGTTCTCATGAGTGCCCCCGGCCACAAACAATTCCGGTTTTCCGTCTCCGGTGAGATCTCCAACTGCAGCCGAGTTTCTGAACTGCCTTCCGTAGACGCTGCCCGGAATTCCCCATGAGTAAAACGTTGCTTGCACACCCCAGGATGCTCCTATGGCGTGTATATGCGCGTCACCGCCGCCAAAGATCGCCTCAGGGCGTGCATCTCCTACAACGTCCGCTATGATCGGCGAACCTGTGAACGGATAACTCTGGATAGCGTTTGGGTCTCCACCGTCCTGGTCTGCCAGACGCAATCCAAAGCGGTTGTAAATCGACATTTTTCCGCAGTTCCAGGTGGTAGGGGGATCCCACGGGCACTGGCGTATGTCGGCAAGTGCGACTTCGTCGTATCCATCGCCGTCGATGTCTCCCAGAGCAGGGCTAGAGAAGATTCTTGCGTTCTGGGATGAAACGCTCACCGGCCATCCTTGAAGGTATACGATCGATTTGTCGTCGACCCAGGTGCCACCTCGGAAGCTGCTCCACAAGTCGATGGCGTGAATGCGATGCGCAGCTCCCACGTTGGTCCCGTTCTCTATGTAGTTGTTTGTGCCAAATACCGCGTCTGCCCGTCCATCTTTGTCGATATCTCCTATCGCCGGCGTAGACCAGATTGGGGTATCCATGCACTTGGGGAAGCCGGGGATCGGATTGCCGTTGGGATCAAGCGCAAGAAGAAAGCCACGCACCAAGTACCCTGCGTAGTACTGCGGGCAGCCGAGGTGGCCGCCTGGATTGCCCCCACCCAAGTCGGTCCCGATCACGGTTGCTAAGTAGTTTTGCCCAGGAATTTTGGTGAGAGCTGGCGAAGACCAAACCGTATCAGCGATGAACACTGCCCATTTCAACTGTCCGTTCCAGCTGAGCGCTCTCACCCACATAGCAAAGTCGCCGAAAACAATCTCTGGGCGGCCGTCAGCATCGATGTCTCCGATGGCAGGGGTTGAGAAAACCCCCTCTTTTACTTGGTAGTGGCTTCGACTGTTGGGGTTGCCGTTCCAGAAGATCCAGATGCCGCCGAAATCCTGTCTCCACGGGTCAGGGTCTCCTGGCTGGTAAAGGCGGCCTGCACCGATGACGATCTCGGAGACGCCGTTTCCATCCAAGTCGGCTATTGCAGGGGAAGAACCCATGTAAGTACCGACGCAAGCTGGAAAGCCAGGAAGACTGCCAAGCGTAGAGCTCCCGTTGTATACGAACGCATGGACGCACCCGTCATTGGTTCCCACAAATGCGGCAGGGGGTAAAGGGCCAGGCCCATCTAGGTCGGCGATCACAGGACTGGAATGGTCGAAGTTGGATCCCAGGTCGGTTCCCGGAAGGTTCGACCAGCTTCCTTGGAGTCCGATAATTGGACTCCAAGCTATGGTCGAAAACTGTGGCACGCCGGTCAGATGGCGTGCGTGGGCTACTTTTTGAGAATCAACGAGCGCGTTCGATGAAGCTAAGACCGCCACTACTGCGGCTACGAGAAAAGTTCGTTTTGTCCACATATCGATTTGATTATCGGCGTCGGAGCCGTCGCTTTATAGCCTCCGCAGTCACCCACGCCAGTGCCTCGGCGACGATTTTTCCCGACATTTTCGATTCGCCAACTCGGCGGTCGGTGAAAGTAATGGGTACTTCTACAATGTCGGCTCCGAGAAGGAAGGCCTTGTAAGCCATCTCTATCTGGAATGCATAGCCGTTCGTACGAACCGAGTCGAGGTCTATTCGCTCTAGTATCGAGCGCGAGTAGACGCGGAAACCAGCTGTGGCATCCCTTATGGGCAGTCCTAGCGCTACAGCGGCATAAAGGTTTCCGCCTCTGCTCAGCAATAGCCTCGCTTTTGACCAGTTTTGAACCTTTCCCCCGTTGACATACCGGCTTCCGATAACTAGGTTGGAGCCGTCGCAGGCAGCGATGAGCTCTGGTAATGCCTCCGGATCGTGTGAGAAGTCGGCGTCCATTTCGACAACAGAGTCGAAGTCTCTCTGCAATGCCCACCGAAAGGCGTCTCTGTATGCGGACCCCAAACCTGCTTTAGCGGGCCTATGGAGCGCGAATACACGACTGTCTTCTTCGGCTAACTTGTCGGCAATCTCGCCGGTTCCGTCAGGAGAGGAGTCATCGACGACGAGAATTGACGCCTCGGGGACTCTGGCTAGAACTGACGACACGATTGCTCCTAGGCTTTGAGCTTCGTTGTATGTTGGCAGGGCTATGAGCACTTTCATTTGCTGATTTCACGGTCGTTGGTTGGAGTAGGGCTTTCGAAAGTGTCCCGAAGCAGACCCTTTGGGTTTTCGATAAAAAGACAGAGCCTCGCTGCAGTGGGAAGAGGTTTAGTAGTTACGTTCCTTCTCTTGGGGCTTTCAATTCTGCTTGTCATCCCTGAACGACTCGATTTCTCGCATTCGTTTCTGGAAAACCCAGGGGATCCCTCGTTGTACGTAGCGACGTGGCGTTGGCAGTGGCGTGCGCTGACGCAAGGCTACATACATCAGTTCTGGCAGGGATGGTTCTTCTACCCCAAAAGGTGGGTGATGGGATATACAGAACACATCCTCGGTCTGATGCCACTTTTCAAGGTATTCGAATGGATGTTCTCATCTGCAATTGCTGCATTCACTGCCGTCGCCGTCTCTCTTTTCATTTTCGATGGCTGGGCAGGTTACATGTTGGGAAAAAGGATAGGCCGCTCCTACGGGGCGGGCGTAGTCGGCGCTGTGGCGATGAGCTTTTCTGCTTTTCACTTCAACCAGATAGGACACATGCATGTCAGTTCCTACTTCACCGTTCCTTTGATTTTGCTACTTCTAGAAGACCTCTTGGGAAAGCCATCGATGGCGAGGGCAATGCGACTAGGCGTGCTGTGGGGAGCCACACCGCTTTTTTCTTACTCCAGTTGGGCGATTGCGAGCGTGGCGATCCCATTCTTTGCCCTGGCATGGCTAGGGGTCAACGGGGAGCTCCGACGAAAGGATCTTTTTGAAAGTAGTGATTCTTCCGTGGATGACGCTAGCTCCGTGGGGAGGATCCAAAAATCATCGAGAGGTACTTGCGACACCGAGGGAGCTTCGTCCGCTCGCAGAATAGTTACGGGAAAACTCGTAATGTATCTAGGTGGCTCCGCTCTTGTGATGCTTGTAATAGCGGCTCCACTTTCGCTCCAGTTGATTAAGGCACGCTCAGAGGTCAACGTTACCAGATCCCCTGTCGAGATAGCGATTTACTCGGTCAAGCTATCAAACCTCTTCCAGCCTTCCGAGCGGTCCATTGCGTACAAGCACTTACCTGCACCTGTCGGCAAAAACGACAAGATGGAGACGATAGCTTACATAGGTGTATCCGGGGTGGTGCTACTTCTCATAGGCTACTTCTGTCCGCTCGGTAGGCTCACGCTGGTACGCCTTTCTCAGCGGAGGCAAAAGAGAAACGGTGAACGCGCCAATACGAGATCGTTTTCGAACCGGAGCGATACGCGCCCCGAAATGGATGATTTTCTCGATGCAAAGTTGGTAAAGAGGCTTACTCCCTGGCTCGTCACTGCTATTGTCGGGATCTTTTTCATGCTCGGCCCTGAAATGCGAGTTCGCAGGAGCTGGGCGGGAGTACCCGGTCCTTACAGACTTCTCACTGTGGTACCTGGACTGTCACAGTTCAGAGCCGCGGGTCGATTTTCACTTCTCGTCTATATCTTCGTAGCAGCCTGCGCAGCTTCGGCGTGGGCTCGGCTAGCGAGGCGTTCCTGGGTGGGATCGCTGTTCGTCATGGGAGTATGTGGTTTGTGGGTTTTTGAGTCCGCAATAGCGGTGGGACAGTCCGCTCCTCTTCCAGCAAACATTCGGGAGGCCCCGGTCTATGTGCGATGGCTGGCCCAAGCCGAAAGAGGCCCCAGTGTGGAGTTGCCTATCTACGCGCCCGGCGTGCCCTCTAGTGCGGAGGCAGAAGCAGTGCGTGTGTATTTATCTACGTACGATTGGCAGCCTCGGGTAAATGGATACTCCGGATACGAACCTGTCGGCTATCTGGATACGGTGTCGGATCTAACGACGTTTCCGGCCCAAAAAGCTATGGATCGGTTGGAGTCGTTGAGGGTCCGCTACATCGTGGTTGACTTTCCGGCACTCGCTCGCTACAGAAAAGGAGGACCGGATGCGGCTCACTACGGCTGGGAATACCCTGACCTCAATTCTCTAGAAATTGAAATACGAAAAGAAATAGCGTCTACTCCAAAACTAGTGTTGCGCGCTGATTTCGAAGACGTAGCGATATATGAACTAACCGGACGCTAAACCTCTGCTCAATTCACAGAACATACTAGCCCGAAAGTGCGACGAGTTCAGGAGCCAGTGCTAGTAGCCGGCATCGGAGCTTCGATGTGAGTCCCTGTCGCTGTCGCCCTTTTATCGGACAACGATACCTCCTCACCCTCTTCGTGATACTCCTGTTCTACGTTCACTGACCATACGTCATAACAAGCACCAGTAATGTTTCGCACAGCTAGCATCGCAGTGAGCATCGAATGGTCTTGATTGTTGTACTTGTGCATGCCATTTCGTCCCACCGGGTGCAGTCCATCCACAGAGTCGAGAAAATCTCTCAGAGTCTTTATTCGTTGATCGTACCCGCTGTCGTACATTGGATAGGCTTTTGGCATCCGAACCACCCATCCGCGCTCCACTTTTCCGGGCTCTATGAGGCCTAGTTTTAGTAGTTCTTCTTCGCCTAGTTTTACGAGAGCATCGTCTGACATACTCCACAGGTCGTCGCCTTCGAAGACGAAGTACTCAAGCCCGAGGCACGTTTTTTTAGGATCCGGAACCATCTCGGGGCTCCAATTTTTGAAATTCTGAATCCGACCAAGTTTTACGTCCGGTGAGTGGATATAAATCCAGTTGTCTTCGAACAGGTTCTCTTCATTAATCACGAGAGCTACGGTTAGGAAATCTCGGTATCTAAGCCCTTGCGCGGCCTGCCTTACCGCGTCAGGCGGCGGCGGATCCATCTTGGCGACAAGCTCCTTGATGGGCATTGAAGAGATAAAGTCTGTGGCTTGAATTTCATATGGATCCTTACCTTTAGGATGAACGATGACACCTGTAATGCGGTTTCCGTCCCATAGAATCTTCTCTACTTCCGTATCCATGCGCACTTCTATTCCATGTTGTTCAACATAGTCTTTAAATTTTTCCCACATCATTCCGGGCCCGAGACGTGGATACTCAAAACGCTCAATCAGAGTTTTAATTCCCTGCTTTTTTGGTTTGAAGACCGCATTGATAATCGCGGATGTTAGGCTAAGACCTTTGATGCGTTGAGCAGCCCATTCTGCCCGGATCTCGGTGCATGGTACGCCCCATACCTTTTCTGTATAGGTTTTAAAGAAATGCTTATATAGCCGTTGACCAAACTTGTTGATTATGTAATCTTCGAATGACTCTTCAGTGGGCCTAGGAAATAGACGGGCTTTTATGTAGCTAAGGACACATAAAAAGGCTTCGAATATCCCGAGATTGCGCAATGCATTAAAAGCACGGAGGGGATAATAGTAAAAACGACCCTTGTAATAAATGCGACTCAGTCGAGGGCGAGTAAGGAAATCATCGCCCATCATCTCGTGCCAAAGATCCTCTACTTCTTTCACCTTGGTGAAGAAACGGTGTCCGCCAATATCGAAGCGCCACCCCTCCGCATTTACGGTGCGAGCAATGCCGCCGACAACCGAGTCTTTTTCCACCACCACGCCTGGGATACCATGCTTGGTCATTTCGTATGCCGCGGTTAGGCCGGCCGGCCCGGCGCCGCCCACTACCACAAATCGCCCAGCACGCGCGCCGACGCGTTCTTTCAAGCTAGGGTCGTCGCCTAAGATGGATCGATCTGAAGAAGCCGTATTTCCAACCACTGTCAAAAGTCATCCTCACTGTTGGACAAGCTCAAGGTGGGAGTGGGCCGGACAATCCGTCCGAGCGCTTGGTCCGCGTGTCAATGAGATTCTCAGGGGGTGCATCATACACTAAGGAGGCTGGTGGGGTATCCAGGGGATTTTTCTCGATTGGATGAGCTCTGGAGTTAGGGAAAGGATGCAGGCCCAGAAGACGCTGCATTTTTCGAAGGGTTTTAACGGAACCGTAGAAAGTGGCTTACAGGTAAGCTCCATGGAAATTTTTCTTCGGTCTAGAACATAATCTCTCACTCATGCGACCGCATTTGAGACTTAGAAAACACAGTCAAGCAAAGCAAGCCCCAGGGGGCGACGGGCACGTAGACAAAAGCGAGCAAAGTGCAGCAACGCATCCGAAACGGCTACCGGACGTAGCGATACTCGGTCTAGGTGAGCCCGGAGGGGTAGACTCGCCAACCGGGGCTACGACCTCTGCACGTGGCGGAGAGGCTCACGATCTAAATTCGCCGGGTGCGATCGACCGTGTACCTGCCACGCAAGACGGCGCTTCGCTTGCAAACCATAAAGATCAGCTAGTGAGAGATTACGCAGCGGAAGGTGGGGTTACGCCCGTGGCACTCCGACGACAAGGCAAATGTGAAGTCAGCTCTTCATCGGCGGTCACAGATACCGAGAGGGTGAAACCTCATAGATCAGCAAGGCGAATAGCCGTTTTTCTGGGGGTGTTTGTGGCCGTTGCCCTCGTGGCAGTGACGGCAACTGCGGGATTTGCTTACTATCTAGCGCGACAGACAGTAGAGGACATTCCCACTGTAACGGTGAGTAGGGGTACCTTAGCCCCAGTAGAAGCTGGGCAGCCTCAGAACTTTTTGGTCTTGGGAAGTGATAGCCGGGAGGGGCAAAACTCTGATTTCGGTTCACCGTCTCAAGTCGGGGGTCGCCGCTCCGATACCATTATGCTTTTGCAACTTGATCCTCGGCGCCTCAAGGGAGTGGTGCTCTCGATACCTCGTGATACGAGAGTAGAGATCCCCGGCCACGGATTTGACAAGATCAATGCTGCTTACGCCTACGGTGGAGCCGATCTTGCTATTCAGACGGTCTCGAAACTGACGGGACTGAAAATCCATCACTATATCGAAGTCGACTTCAGCGGCTTTATCTCTGTTGTAGATGCCGTTGGTGGGGTCGAGATTTGCTTCGACGCCCCAATAAGAGACGAGAAAACCGGTCTAGATATCCGCCAGGCCGGATGTCAGAGGTTGTCGGGGGAGTATGCCCTCGCCTATACGCGCTCGAGGACTCCGCAGATTTTCGAGAATGGCCGTTGGGTTCCCGATACTTCCGGTGACTTCGGGCGGATTCAGCGCCAACAGCAATTCTTGAAAGCTCTTATGCGTCAGGCTATTAGCGTGAATGCTCTGGCGAGGTGGAGGGAGCTGGCAAAAGCTGTTTCTGCTGGAGTGAAAGTCGACGAGGGAGTCGATGTAGAGAGCTTTATCCAACTTTACCGCCGCTTTGGGGACATGAGCCCGGACAGGGTCGAAATGCTCTCGGTGCCAGGGGAGCCGAAGATGATAAACGGGGTGTCCTACGTCGTGCTCAAGCAGCCGGATGCGAACAATCTCTTTTACTCGTTGGGCGGCGGCCCTGACTACGGGACGCCTCAGCCATCAAGGGATGCTCTTCCCCGAGTAGTTCAAATTAAGGTAAAAATTCTGGATGCCTCGGGCAAGGCTGGGTTGGCCGAGTCAGTCTCACAGCGCCTGAGAGGACAAGGATTCTCTGTTACCGGCATAGTCGCCCAAAAGCCCACCTCTGGAACTGAAGTCAGGTACGAACGGGGCGCCGAGCAGTACGCTAAGACAGTTGAGGATATCGTCGGTCCAGGGGCACGCCTCGTCTACACCACTAGAGCTCTCGAAGGAGACATTGTTCTGCGCTTGGGAAGCGATCTGCAATGAAAGCATTAGTTCTGGCTGGCGGCGAGGGAACTCGCCTCAGGCCGATTACTCACACATCAGCAAAGCAACTGGTTCCTGTCGCCAACAAGCCGATTCTGTTTTATGGCCTAGAAGCTATAGCCAAGGCAGGAATAACCGATGTCGGCATTGTCGTGGGAGACACTGGCGCAGAAATAAAGGATGCTGTTGGAGATGGAAGTCGGTGGGGAATCATTCCGACCTTCATCTATCAAGAAAAGCCTCTCGGATTAGCGCACGCAGTTTTGATCTCGAGAGAGTATTTGGGATCCGATCCATTCGTTATGTACCTAGGAGACAACATTCTCAAGTACCGTATAGAAGGCTTTGTAGAAGAGTTTCTGAGGTGCGGAGCCAACGCGCAGATACTCCTTGCGAAGGTTCCAGAGCCACAACGCTTTGGTGTTGCCGAACTTGACCCGGATGGACGAGTACGCCGTCTTGTGGAGAAGCCCGAACATCCACCGAGTGACCTTGCTCTGGTCGGCGTGTACATGTTCGATGAACATATCCACGAGGCTGTTAGGTCGATCCAGCCTTCTTGGAGAGACGAGTTGGAAATAACTGATGCAATCCAGTGGCTCATAGACGAAGGATTCGAGGTTAGGCCACATGTCATATCGGGGTGGTGGAAGGATACGGGGCGACTCGAGGATTTATTGGAGGCTAACCGTTTTGTCTTAGAAGACATCGAGCGGTCGGTAGAAGGCGATGTAGACAGCGAATCCGAGGTGGTTGGAAAGGTCGTCGTACCAAAGAGCGCGGTAATAGAAAACTCGGTAATCAGAGGACCCGCTGTAATAGGCGAGAATACGGTAATCTCACGCAGTTTTATCGGACCTTTCACCTCTATTTACGACGGCTGTCGTATCGAGGAGTCTACCGTGGAACACTCTGTGGTAATGGAGTGTGTGACGATTTCCTGTATCGAGCGCATCGAGGACAGCTTGATCGGAAAAGAGGTCGTTGTCCAAAGGGGATCTGGAAAACGTCCCGCTGCGTTGAGGCTAATGGTCGGCGATCACTCTCGAGTGTCGCTGTCTTGAGCGGGATAGCGGTATCCCTCTGGATAGGGGGATCAGGTTGAAGGTCTTAGTCACTGGAGGCTGCGGGTTCATAGGCTCTCACCTGTGCCGGATGCTCCTCGCCAGAGGAGACTTCGAGGTGACCAACTTAGATGCGCTCACCTACGCTGCCGACCCGTTAGCACTGGCCGAGTTCCATTCGGACTCTCGCTATAGATTTGTAAAGGGGGACATCTGCGAGTGGGAGACGGTCATAGAAGCTATGCAGGGGTGCGAAGTTGTGTTCCACCTGGCTGCAGAAAGCTTTGTCGACCGCTCTCTGCATCGGGCAGCTGAGTTCGTGCGCACAAATGTTGATGGAACAGCTCTACTGCTGGAGGCGGCGCGCCAGCTCGGAGTTAGGCGATTCGTTCACGTCGGGACTGACGAGGTTTACGGCTCGCAGGACGATCCGGGAGAGAAGGCTACGGAAACAAGTTCTCTCGAGCCCTCGAGCCCGTACTCTGCGTCGAAAGCCGCAGGAGACCTTTTGGCGCTTGCAGCGCACCGAAGCTACGGGCAAGACGTTGTTGTCACGCGTTGCTCCAATAATTACGGCCCCAGACAGTTTCCCGAGAAACTGATTCCATTGACGATTGTGAATCTGTTCGATGGTGTCGAAGTTCCCATCTACGGGGACGGACGTCAGGTGCGAGACTGGCTATTCGTGGAAGACCACTGTACCGCTTTGCTGACTGCTCTTGAGAAGGGAAAGGCTGGTGAGGTGTACAACATCGCTGCGGAGCAAGATCCTGAATGGACCAACCTTGATGTAGTAAAAGCTCTGGTTCGGATGACTGGCGCTAACGCGAATCTCGTGCGCTTTGTAGAGGATCGACCCGGACACGACAGGAGGTACGCGATGAGCTCCTCTAAGATTCGAGAGTTGGGTTGGTCACCGTCTCTGAGCTTGGAAGAGGGACTGGAGAGAACTGTTTCGTGGTACAAGGCAAACGAGGATTGGTGGAGACCGCGGTTGCCTAAAGAGCGATCTGTACCCCAGCACAAGTGGGCCGGAGTGCATAAATAGAGACCGAAGCGGCCGAGCTTATTGACGATGAGTGGCCAACCAGCACTCGAGTGCTTCTAGCGAGGACCGGTTGCGGTACTTGATCACCGGAGCGGCAGGACAGCTGGGATACGAGATCGTCGAGTGCCTCGGCGCCAGGGATGTCGCCGCATTCTCACACGGCCAACTCGATGTCACCGACAGGCACGCCGTGACGGAAGCGGTGCTGGCATACCAGCCTGACGTGATCGTCAATGCAGCAGCCTACACCGATGTCGATGGCGCGGAATCGGAGCCCGAGGCAGCGTACTCGGTCAATGCGTGGGGAGCAAGAAATGTGGCTTTGGCAGCCAAACAAACGGAATCTTATGTTTGCTACATAAGCACTGACTTCGTCTTCGACGGGACAAAGGACTATTACAACGAGTGGGACCATCCTGCGCCGCTCGGTGTTTACGGGGCTTCGAAGTTGGCTGGCGAGCAAGAGACCGCAGCGCATGCGCCTGCTTGGTCGATTGTAAGGACAGCTTGGTTGTGTGGAAGAAAAGGCAGAAACTTCGCAAAGACGATTCTTTCGCTTAGAAACTCTCGAGACACTATCGAGGTAGTGGACGACCAAAGAGGTTCTCCCTCCGTGGCCTCCGACATCGCTGCAGCACTAGTAGAGGTGTGCGCTAGGAGACTCGAAGGTATCTTTCACGTGACCAACTCTGGGTCTGCAACATGGTGCGAGCTTGCCAAAGCTATCATGCGAGCTGCCGGCGACGACCCCGAGAGGATAGTGCCGACAAAAACCGAGGACCTGCGCCGCCCCGCGAAGCGTCCCAGGTCGTCGGTGCTGGACAACGCATGTTTACGGGCCGCCGGCCTCGCAGCGTTGAGACCGTGGCAAGAGGCCTTCGATGAGTTGGTCTGCGACCTGCTGAACGACACACGGGGGAGGGAGTTGAAATGAACGATTCAGAACCAGACGCAAGCGAAGAGACCAGAGGCCGTGGGACGCGAACACAAGGCCATAGATCTCAGTCTTCGCCTCAGAATGACGGCAGCGTGCGGCCGAAGATTTCAGAAACACTCATGAAAGAGGTCAAAAGCAGATTGGACGTTCGCCGCCGAGCAGGACTCTACGGAGACGAAGACGACGCACTTCCTTTTGCCGAAGCGGCGCTTGAAGACGATCTCGCCGCAGCAGCTAACCGACTCGCCGCAGCAGCGCGCATACCTTCTATAGTTCCGGATTTGAGGTTGCCCGCACCGCATGACGAGCCACTCGATATGGGCACCTCGACAGAACTAGAGGTGCGCGCCAGCGAGGTCTCCGAAAGCGCGCCACAAATCGGTCGTACCCAACCTCCGGCATCGCGCGTCCTTCTAGGAGCCGCTTTTTCTGCGGGCCGTAAAGTATTCAGAGCAATAGCCGGTGATCGCATAGATCGCTTCATCGATGGATCAGCTGAATTCTTTTTCGCTGCCGCTGATTTTGCACGCGAGGCGTCCGAACGGATCCTCGCATTGGAACGGCGGGTGCGCGAGCTAGAAGAGTCGCTCTCCTCTCTCCTCTCAGATACCTCCACGATAGTGCGAGAGGCTAAGAAATTAGGCAGTGACTCATCAGTCGAGTCGCCTCCTTCGAGGGGGAAGGCGACTTCGAAGGCGGTCGGTAAAACCAAGAAGAAAGAGTCGTCTACAAAACGATCGTCTCCGGCCCGTCGCAAAACCAAAGAGTAGGACCTAGCGTGAAGATTGCCGTTGCAATACCGCGATACGGTCGCAATGTCTTGGGCGGTGCCGAAGTTCTCGGCGCTTCTTACGCGAAAAAACTTCAAGAACGCGGTCACTCGGTAGAGGTAGTGACTACGTGCGCAGAGAGTCACTACGGATGGCGAAACCTACTTCCGGAGGGGGTTTCCTTCGAAAACGGTTTGACAGTCCGGCGTTTCCCGGTGCTAGGAGAGTGTCCCGAGTTTCCAACGATCGAGTGGTACATACAAAAAAGAGCCCGGATCCCGTACGAGTCCGAGATTGTGTGGATGCGCTCCAAAGGGTACGCGCCGGAGATGGTCGAGTACCTCGCATCCTCCGACCACGATTGTGTAATTTTCATGCCATATCTGTGGGCTGGCACATACTTCGGAGTCCGCGCCGTTGGACACAAAGCAGTCGTACAGCTTCTCTTGCACGACGAGCCCTATGCCCGCCTTGCAACGACCGCCGAGATCGTAGCGAGCTGCCGGGGAATTTTCTTCAACTGCGAGCCAGAGAAGCGTCTGGCTAGGCGACTGTTCGGTGACCTTCTGCCTCCTAGCACATTCGGAGGACTCGGATTGGATGATCCCGGCTCTTTCGGTATGACCGCTGAGGCATTTCGATCTCTGTACAAGTTGGGTGAAGCTCCGATGCTGCTTTATGCGGGAAGGTGGGAGGGCGGAAAGGGCGTTCCGGAACTGGTCCGGTATGTGAGACTTCTTAGGCACCGCCGGCCCCGTTACCGCCTTGTTCTGATAGGAGGCGGGCCCGAGGGCCCACGCAGGCGGACACCTGGAGTTGTGCCTGTGGGCTTTGTCTCCGAAGCCGCGAAGCACGGGGCTTATAGAGCAGCCGATGTTTTCTGTCAGCCTTCGCGCAACGAGTCCCTTTCGATAGTTTTACTGGAGGCGTGGCTCCATGGGACTCCTGCCTTGGTCAGCGGATACTGTGCTGTAACGCAGCACCATGTGCGGGTATCGGGGGGAGGGCTATGGTACCGGTCCTTTGGAGAGTTCGAGGCTGCCCTGGAGCTTCTTCTGGAAGATAAAAAGAGGGCAAACGCCATGGGTCTGAGCGGAAGGCGCTATGTACTCGACGTGTACTCTTGGGAAGCGGTGCTGTCCCGAATTTCCAAGGCGCTAGAGGAGTGGTTTAGCTAATGGGACTTCACCAATTTCTGGAATGCGCGGTCCCCAATGACGCCGTCACTGCTTCCTCGTTGGTGACATGGAAAGCTCTGCGAAGAGTGGATCCTAAGGCCCGTATGTGGGCCTCTGCCTACGATTGGGAGGCGTTTAGAGGATTGATCGGTCACTATTCTCATTACGCAAAAGTGGCCACTTCCAGTGATATTTGCCTCTATCACGCTTCGTGCGATTCCCCTATATCCGAATTCTTGGCCGATCGGAAAGAGACTCTAGCCGTCTTCTACCACAACATAACCCCGGCCCATTTCTTTGAGCGTTTAGACCCTCTCCTCGCCCATCGTCTCAAGGTTGCCCGTCGACAAGTTAGAGAGCTTGCTCAGAGGTGTTCGGTGGCGTTGGCTGGCTCACATTACTCCGCTGCGGAGTTGCAGGAGTGGGGCTTTCCCGAGCCCACTGTCGTTGGAGAGTATGTGGAGCAGTCCGCGTACGAGGTCGAGCCCGATAGCTGGACTCTAGATAGGTTGAAACAGGAAAAAGGCGATGGGCCGGCAGTGTTGTTCGTTGGACGTCTAACACCTAACAAGGCCCAGCACAAGCTCATCGAGGCGGTCGGACGGGTGAAAAAGCGTTATCCCAGTGCTCGTCTTTGGCTGGCTGGGGGAAGCCACACTCCCTCCTACGCGGCAATCCTCCAAGAACTGGCCGACTACTGGGGACTCGGTCGAGTGTTCGCTGGGAAGATCTCTCAGGCTCAGCTGATTTCCTACTACTCTGCCGCCGATATCTTCTGCTGTCTTTCCGAGCACGAAGGTTTCTGCATTCCAATACTTGAGGCCATGCGTTTTGGATGTCCGGTAATTGCTTACGCAGCAACGGCTGTTCCAGAGACTGCAGGAGGAGCTGCAGTACTTTTAGAATCCAACGATCCTCGAGAGGTCGCCGATGCGATCGTGGGTCTTTGGGAAGATCCATCCCGCTGCGGCGAGCTAATAGATGCCGGAAGAAAGCGAGTCGAAACCTTACCTACGGAGAAAGAGTTTGGGGAGGCTATTCTCCGTGCTCTGGGGGCTCTTTAGCTATTTGGCTTAAATTGCTTCGTGGCTCCAGATCCCGTGTAAATAGAACACCCCGTCTCCCTGGTCGAACTCTCCCGGCACCACTCTAAACTCGAAGGCTTTCTCTCGCCAGTCGTACGTCGTTGCCCCGAGATCGTCTCCCAGAGCCACGCTCACTACGTAGCGACCTCTCCACAGTGACAAATTAGGGCAACGAAACTCCAGATATCCTTTGCCGGGAGATATCTCAAAGGTCTGCGGCGTCTGGTTGGTAAGGGAGTTGACGCCGGTTACGCATGCCCCTGTTTCGGCTGAATAAATACGAACCGTAGGCACTACCTTCCCAGCATCAACGTCGGACTCGTAGGCTAGCCTAAAGATAACTTGATCCCCGGTGCGAACGGAAGATCTGACCGATCCATCAAGATCCAAAATTTCAAAAGCCCGAATTCTTATCTTTTGGTTTCCCCAGCGGCTCTCCGATCCCGATACTCCCATACCCTCTGTTTGTGCTCTGCGCACAGCGTTCTGGTATAGACTCACTACCTCATCCGCATCCCCATATGCGCGCACTACTCCTTTTTCTAACCACAGCACCTTCGAACACAATCGTCGAACCGAGGTAAGTGAATGGCTGACAAATACAATCGTCTTTCCTGCACGCCTAAGACCAGATATATAGTCGTAGCACTTTAATTGAAAGGCTTCGTCCCCGACAGCTAACACCTCGTCAAGAAGCAAAACTTCCGGCTCAATGCTAATTGCGACTGAAAACGCAAGTCGAGCAGTCATACCAGAGGAATAATTTTTCAGCGGCGTGTCAATAAACTCATCCAACCCGGAAAACTCAACAATATCTGAAAACTTCCTGTCAATTTCGGCCTTTGATAGCCCAAGAATTGATCCCGCCAAATATACATTCTCCCGCCCTGATAACTCCGGGTGAAAACCCGTTCCAAGCTCTAGCAATGACGACAAAGAGCCATTGACATGAATTTCTCCGTAATTCGGAGAAATTATCCGTGCTATACACTTCAGTAACGTAGACTTGCCAGAACCATTCGGTCCGATAATCCCCAGCATCTCACCTTTATCAACCTGAAATGACACATCTTTTAAAGCCCAAAATTCCTCAAACTGCGATCTTCTCGCTAAAAGTGTTTCCTTCAAAGTGTGTGCTCTTTGCTGATATAACCGAAACCACTTCCAAACGTGGTGTACTTGAACAGGCGCACTCGCGGTAGTAATTGCCATCACACCAACTCCGCAAATGCACGTTCGAATCTATTGAAAATGAGCATTCCCAGGATAAGGGACGAAACTGAAACTGCCACTGAATACCCGAACAAAGTCCAGTCGGGCCACGCATTGTATAAAAGCAGCCTTCTAAAACTGTCAACTAAACCCACCACTGGATTTAGGGAGAACAAGAAGTATGAAGTGGTTCCATGAGCTTTCACCCAACTGGGATCAACTATGACACCGGAAAACCAAAACCATGCAAGCATAATGATGGAGACAAAATGCTCAACGTCTCTAAAATAGACATTGATGGTAGCCAGAATTAGACCCACTCCATATGCGAGAATCATGATGGTTACCACCGGCAGTGCGGCGAGGGGTGCTTTGAGCCCCGGTAGCTTGTAGAAAATGGATACACCAGCGACGAGGACAATCGATTCGAAGAGAAAGGTAATTGCGTTGGAGAGCACTATCGATAACGGAAGAATTTCACGTGGAAAGTAAACTTTTTGGATGAGATGGCGGGAGGATACTATGGAGTTTGTAGAGGCTTGGACAGAGTTAGAAAACAAATTCCAGATTGTCAGACCGGTAAAGAAGAAAAGGGCAAAGGGTGCTCCCTCTTTGCCTTGAGGTGCAGCGCGCAATACCTTGAACACGAGAGTGAATACAGCCACTAAAAATAACGGATTAAGTAGAGACCAAAGAAACCCTAAAAACGAATTGCGATGTTGTGCGGCAAAGTCTCTTCTTACAAAGTTTGAAAGAATCTGGCGGTGCGTGATGACCTCTTTTACAGCGGGAAGTACACCGCGGCCAGGGGGAAGGCCACGCCTGGGGGGCTCTTCGGCTGGAGGATCGGGTAATACGACGCTTGCTTGGGTGGATATTGAAGGCGACGTATTCGGTACGGTTTCCAAGCTCATAGTGACAGCGCCTTCAGTCGTTCTTTGATTAGACCGGCGGTGATCCGCCAATCGTATCGTTGCGCCCGTTCGGCTGCTGCAGCGGCTTTTTGTCGGAGCTCGTCTTGATTGGTTACGGCTCGACGCATGAGAGCTCTCAGGTGCTCCAGGTTGGGGAGAGCCCATCTGAAACCCTCGTAGTATGGGCACTTCGCAACGGCGGACTCCATACATTGAACCTCAATGGGGTATCCCACAGACTCGTCAAAAAACTCGGTATGTCCCGACCAATTTGTTGCTATTGGCGGGACTCCACAGGCCATTGCTTCCAGGATAGGTAGCCCGAATCCTTCCCCTTTAGTAGGTAAAACGAATACGTCGGCTGCCCTATAAAGAGTGCCCATCTGGTACCCTTCAAGTTGGGGATTTACGTAGACGATTATCGGAGCCCTTTTCTTCCGAAGCTTGAGCCTTTCGATAGAGGCTCGAATGTTTACAGCCGGATCCCAATTGGTACAAGCGATTACCAGCACGACGTCGTCGGAGAGAGAAAACTCTTCGGTGAAGGCTTTTATCAAAATCTCGGGACCTTTTCTCTCGCCCCACTCGAATAGAGATAAGAACGTAAAACGCTGAAACTTTTTGTATGGCGTGATAGCGGGGTGAAAGTAATCGGTGTCGACACCGAGAGGTATCTTGTGGATCGGACGCTTGACCCCTGAAGATTCAAATGTCTCCACGTTGAACTGAGAAGGTACCCAGACCTCTACAGCTCGGTTAGCGGCATCGACCCATTCTCGGGGGATACCGTCAACTTCTAACATTGTGTAGCCCACCCTAAACTCCGATGGGACTCGCTTCCACAGATCTGCGGGACCTGCTGCTACCCAAAGCGATCCCGCCCGGCGTGGGATTCTCCTGACATCGTCCAGTAGCGGATCCCCGGTGTTCGGTTCTGAATGATCGGAGTAAAGGCTGTGATAGTTGACGTAGACACCCTCGGCCCAAAGCTTCTTTATTATGTTTCGAGTTGCGGTCGCATATCCCACAGGGAGGTGCAGTGTGGAAGACCAGACCACAGAAAGTTCTCTGGAGTCGAGGATTTCTTCTCGCCAGCGTGCTGTGAAAACTTTTCGAGAGGCCATGTACATTTCGTTGAAGTCATAACGATTCTCTTTGAGAGAAGCACTCCCTGCATGCTCAAGAGTCAGCTCGCCACAGTAAAGTATCTCGAAGCCTTTCTTGCGGGCTCTGTAACACAAGTCGGTGTCTTCGAAGTAGGCGAAGTAAGCCTCGTCGAACGCTCCTAGCACTTCTATCGCTGCTCTTTTCATATAGAGGACAGCTCCGATTACTGCTTCGACTTTCCGATTTTTTGTGCACTGCCCAATGTCGTCTTCGAGCCCAGATTCGTTTTCGCCGAGCATCTCATAAGGCCGGACGAAGGACCCAGTATGGTTCAGCTTCCCGTCCGGAAATACCAGCCTGCATCCGACTACGGCGACGTTTGAATCTGAGTACGCCGCTCTGCGCAGTTTTCCGATCCAATCGGGATCCGTGATCTTTATGTCGTTGTTGACGACGACCACGTCGGAGTCTGGCTTGGAGTGAGCTATACCTATGTTGGCTCCTTTGGCAAATCCAAGATTCTCGCCACATTCCACCAAGGTGATCCCCGCGATACTTCGCAGGTACTCCAGAGTGTCGTCTGTCGAGCCGTTGTCGACGACGATGACGTCGAAATCGGCGTAGGCAGTTTTTTCGAACAGCGACTCGATGCAGGTTTTGGTGTGTCCTATGGCATTCCAGGTTACTATGACCACAGAAACGGTTGGAGAGAGGGGTTCTGGAGGAAGCATCATCTGGTAAAAACCATCTCAGCTCAAGGGCCGTTCTTCTGTGGATGACTGCGTTTTCACCTTCATTTCCAGTTCGTTGATGGCGTCTTCAAGGGCCACTACGCTCAGCTCTAGAAGTCTGACTTTCTGCTCCAATGCTGTTATTCTGTCGCCGGCAGAGCCAGCTAGAGAGTGACGCTCCCGAGCCAATGCTGCCACTCTTGCTTCGAGATGGCGATGAGAACGGGCGATACGGCGTAAGCTTTCGGCTAGAGCTCCTGTGCTCACTGCAATCGACTCGTTGATTTGGTCGACCAAGGGGTTGACGCGAAGCGACACTGTCCTATTGACGAGGCGGCGGAGGAACATGACTGGGTCTTTAATTGGCGAATGCTCGAACACTGACTCTTGGTGCAAGCGAGGAACTTGAGGTACAGAGAGTGCCATCTCAATTCCAAACTCTGTGCCAGTTGGATCTAACAGATACACCGGGTCCCGTTCGGTAAAATTCGGTTCGTGTTCGAGAATCTCGCCTATTTCCTCGAGGAAGTCGGAAACTTGATTTACGCCTCTCATAACCCAGTCCGCCGTGAAACCGTACCGCGTTGGCATGATACCAACTGAGCGACGCTCGACGCGAGCCGCCATCAATGCTTGGGGAGGCATTCTCGCCCGGGCTAGGCTCAGGGCGTATTTCCTCAGACCGCAAACGTTGCAGCTCGATCGAGTAGAGGATGTCGTGCCCGAAGAAGACCTGCTACGCCGCGCAGATCATCTTGACGAGTTGAAACCTGGATCTTGGAGAAAACGGCATTCGCTGAAAACCGGAGGAATAGCAGCGAAGATACCGGTCTTAGGGAGGTTTTTGAGGCTGAGAGACGAGTTGGCTGCTATACGAGAGTTCTGCGACGCGGCTGCTGCTGGTTTTGCTGAACTTGCAGACCGAGTAGCCGAGCTCGAGCGAAGACTCGACTCGATAGATACGAACCAGCGATAGAAAAGCCCAAAGATGCCCTTGGTCCACCAGGCGGTCGCCTCTTTTGTTCCATACGACGCAGTCTCGGAGGCAGCACTCAGATTCGAGCGCATTCTGGACGGGAAAGCGGGAGCCCGCTTCTCGGGTCGCAGCACGTTCGTGAGTTCGAGGGAGGACTCACGCCGGTTTCGACCAGGCAAAATCGTCGCGGAGGGGATCCATCGCTGCCTCGCATCAAAGGCCATACACTTCGAGGACCTTGAACTTTCCAGGCCAGAAGACGTAATTATTTACCATGTCTCCACCGACTCGGAGATAGTCCCGTGGCTGGAGACTCGCAAGGAAAAAGTTGTCGTGTACTATCACAACCTTACGCCTTCCCTGTTTTTTGCTCCTTACGATCCCGCTGTGGCCAGAAGATTGGATAGGGCTAGATCTCAGCTGCAGTTTTTGAGCGACATAGCGGTGGCAGCGGCCGCGCCTTCCGAGTTCTCCTGTCGCGAACTGTCTCAGTTGGGCTTCCGGAAAATCGCCCGAGTTTTATACCCTGTGCCTCCCCTCTCTAAGCCTGTTGAGAGCCCTAGGAGACTTTCTGCGCGCATAGGTTCTCCTCGAGAGCCTCTCGAGATATTGTTCGTGGGTCGGATAACGCCGAACAAGGCTCAGGATCAGTTATTGAGGCTGACGGCTCTGCTTGAGCGAGAAGGCGTGGTGTGCAATCTCGCCTTGGCCGGAGGAGTACACATCCCTTTGTACCGGCGTTACCTGGCACACCTCTTTGAGCGTCTCGATCTTGGAAAAGATCCTTTCTTGGGGTTACTCTCTCCGCGTCAACTGGATCGGCGGTATGGGGATGCAACGCTGTTCGTGTCGTTCTCCCGACACGAAGGCTTTTTGGTTCCCGCAGTGGAGGCGATGCAGAGAGGTTTGCCCATTATTGCACTGATGAGAGGGGCTGTGCTTGAGACAGTGGGATCGGGAGGCGTGCTCGTCGCAGAGGACGACGTGGCGGTCTTCGCTGCGCTCATCATGGAGATTATCCAGACACGAGACTTGTACGAGCAGCTCTCTTGGGCGGGGATGAATCGAGCCAGACAGGTGTGCGATCCAGAAGCCATATCAGCTTCTTTCCGCGAGTTTTTAGCGTGGTCGATCGAGATATGAATACACAACGAGGACTGAGCTGGCCGAGCGAACCGAGACCGTGCCAGAGCCCGGCTTCGTCAATCCCCTTGTGTGCTTAGCGCTGCTAGCCAGCCCTCCATTGTGCTCTGAGCCGTTTTCTCCCACGTGAACTCCGATGCCCTCGCGGCACCTAACTCCCTTAGGCGCTCGGCCTTAGCAGGGTCGCACAAAATTTTTTCCATTGCGCGAGTCATCTCGACAACGTCGTAGGGATTGATCAAGACGGCTGCGCCGTTCGCGATCTCGGCAGTGGCGCCCCTATTGGATGTAACAACAGGCGTGCCGGATGCAAAAGCTTCCACAATGGGAATGCCGAATCCCTCTGCCAGGCTGGGATAGACGAATGCATCTGCAGACTGCAGCAGGAGGCGCTTTTGCGCTTCATCGACGTAGCCGAGTCGGCGTATCCACCCCTGCCTCTCTCCGCGTTCCAACCATTTTTCACTTTCGTTTGTCATCCATCCACGCTGCCCTGCTACAGCGAGCAAAACCGATTGGTCTTTAATTCGCTCCCGCAGTAATTCGACTGCCATTGCAAGCCTCGGAATGTTTTTCCGCGGCTCGATTGTGCCTATAAAAGCTATGAGTTTGGCGTCGGACGCTGCGATGCTGTCACGGAACCTCTGAATTTCCTCTTGCGACGCTCGTTCGAGAAGGCTTTCGTCAACGCCGTGGTAGGTAACTCGAACTTTTTCAGGAGGCAACCGCAATACCGCACAGAGAGTGTTCTTCGACCAATTGGACACCGTAAATACGAGTCGGACTCGTTTCGAGGCCAGCCAAGCCATGCGGCGGAAGTAGGCAACTTTGAGGCGGGTGTGAACGGCGGGATTCGTCCAGAAGGTTGGGTCGTGGAATACGACGGTTTGAGGGAGGCGCGACCTTAAGGCGACTGTGTAATGGATGCCGTGAAATAGATCCGCTCGACATTTTTTCAAGAGAGCGGGCAAAACTGTTTGCTCCCACGCGATCCGCCCCGCTCTACCCAGTAGAAACGGCCCAGCCTCGATGATCTCTGCTCCGGGCGCTTGAGCTAGCACTTCTTCGACATCTCGAGGTGTCACTATACAAACGAGTTGAACCCGGCCGTCTTCGATGGCTTTTAGCAATCCCTTGAGCAGGCCCAGGGCATATCGGCCCACGCCGGCCTTGGCCGAAGGTAGGGGTGTGAGATCCAAGGCCACTCGCAAAGAGCTACGGCGGCTCATCGACTCACTGCCTTTTGGTATGCCTCCAAGTGCAGTTTCGCTGATCGTTCCCAGCTGAATTCCTTTGCCCTTTCACTCCCCGCTTCTTGCAAGCAATGGGCTAGGCTTCGGTCCCTGACCAAGGCGTCCATAGCCTCCGCGAGGTTGCCTACGCGCTTTGGATCGACAAGAACCGCGGCTTTCGCTACTACCTCCCGTATCGGCGGGATGTCGGAAGCCACAATGGGTGCGCCAAGGGCCATTGCCTCTAGGAGTGGAAATCCGAATCCCTCGTCTAGAGAGGGAAACACGAAAGCCAAACAGTTCTGATACAGGAGCCGCAGTTCGGAGTCGTCGGGATCGTCAAAAAAGACAACCCGTTCGCGGCCTTTACGAGCTGGAACTCGCTGAAGGAGGGCCTCCCTTCGGACCTTCCAGCCCAACTTCCCAGCAAGCACCAGGGATAGGCGAGGGTACGAGGGGGCTAGAAGTGCGAATGCTTGGACAAGACGGTAAAGGTTCTTTCGTGGCTCAATTGTGCCCACCCATAAAAAGTATTCGTCTAGAGGGAATGGCCGGTTTGTAGCCCTCACTTTCTCTGGGACTTCGTCCGCCGATTCTGTAGCGCAAAACGAGGGGACGCCATGGTATATGGCAACCACTCTTCCCTCGAAGGCGGGGTGTTGTGCGCACAATTCCTCCGCTACCGCACGAGTAGGAGTAATTACTACTGCCGCTTCTTTTTCTGCAACTCTGAGTCCCCTCTTGTGGAATGCCAGTCCCCATCGCGTAAACGCGCTGGGCCATTTTTCGAAGATGAGGTCGTGAACTGTTACCACCAATGGTTTGGAGGTGGGTGGAATCGCAAGACTCGTGGCGTGTACCACGTCAGCACGGCAGCTCATTGGCGGCAATCGTAGGAACTGCCACGAGGCAAGGCGTGGCGCCGTTGTGCCGAAAAAAATCGGGGGCTTTATTGTTGTCGGTTCTCGACCCAGCAATTTAGCGAGGGCTGAGCGAAGCTCCGATGCGTACCGGCCAATTCCTCCGGGAGTCGGAGAGCCGAGCCGGTCTTGGGTAAGTGCAACCGTGAATCGGTACATCGATTCGATCAGCGAGACTCGGCTATTGCCCGCTTGTAGGTGGCGATCACCATATCGGCTGCCCTTGCCCAGCTAAACCTGGAGGCGCGGGCTCGGCCTCGCTCGGACAGGGATTTACGAAGCTCTTCGTCGTACAAGACATTGAGAACCGCTTGAGCTACCGCCTCAGCTAGCTCTTGGCCGCAATGAGTGTCCGTGGGTGACTCGACAAGCAATGCTCCATCACCAAGTATCTCTGGGAGTGACGATAGGGCGGTGGCCACCGTAGGGACGCCGTGGGCCATAGCCTCTAGAGGGGGCATGCCGAAGCCCTCGTAAAGGGAGGGAAACACGAACAAAGATGCATTGCGATAGAGGTGGGCGAGCTGGGTATCGGGAGCACTACGTACAAGCTTTACCGATGCCAGATCGAGCCCCGCCGAAAATGCCCGCTCGAGCGCGTCGGCACCCCCTAACCCGATATCTCCGGCGATCACGAGAGGAGGAATAGAGGGCTCTTTCTCCCGAGCTATGCGGTAAGCAGAGAGGAGCACTGCGGCGCCCTTGCGGAGCTCGAACGTACCCGCAAACAAAATGAACTCTTTCGGGAAACTATCCGGCAGGGATGGACCGTCATCTGGTAGCGATCGCACTCCGTGGTAGATGACGTCTATTTTCGCTGGATCGATATCGAAGACCGAGCAAATCTCGGCCTTGGTGAACTCGGAAACGGCGATTATGCGATGCGCCTTTGCAACGGCTGACCTAGCCGTGCGGGCAAGCTTTATTTGGCTTGGCGAATGAAGCTCTGGATGACGGACGAAACCGAGGTCGTGGACAGTAAGCACGCGTGCCGCACTCAGCGACGAGGGAATTACGAAATTGGGTCCGTGGACGACATCGGATCTACCGGCAAGCGCTTCTATGGGGACAATGCCGGTGGTGTTCCACAAGACATCAATCATGCGCGCGGATACCCGTACAGCTCGGGTTTTTGCGTAGAACCTGTATTTGTGGATCTCCCTCGTCCGCCTAGCGGAGGTTGCTAGCAACACCACCTCAATCTCATCTCGCCCTGCCATTTGCGTAAGAAGTGACTCAAGCGATCTTCCTACACCTGTAAGGTGGCCCAACAGGCAGCGAGCTTCAATGACCGCTCTAATAGGACGGTTATTAGTGGAGGGGTAGGGTTGAGGTGAGCATGTGGTCTGGGAGGATCGGTGCTCGTTCGCGTCGATACTTGGTGCTTGGCTGATGGGCGAGCCAGACGCAGTGATTGCGATGTTCATGCGGGGACCATCGGGCTTAGATTCCGGAACTGACTCGACGGCTGGAGCTGCAAAAGCTGGCTTAGAAAGACTTTTCCATTTTCTGGAAAACAGTGCCCACGACCGAAGATGACGTCCGAGAGCTACTGGCGAGCGAGCACTGGCTCGTTGTTCTTCGTGGAAAACGCGTGCGTTAGGCACATACCAAACCTCCCACCCTGCAAGCCAAGCCCTAGCACAGATGTCGACGTCTTCGAAGTAAAGAAAAAAACGGTCGTCAAATCCTCCTATCTCCTCGAAAGCGCGCCGTCTAATGGCCATGCCAGTGCCGGTTACCCAATCTGCTTGTCTTGGAGATTGATAGCCTGCTTCCACGGCTTCGAACTCCCGAACACGGGCGGACCCTGGGGCTATTCTTCGAGCGAGCATAGTCTGAAGCGTGTAGAAACGCCGGGCCGAGACGAGCACTCTTCCTTCAGCGTCCAAAAGGCCGCAGCCAGCAATCCCTGCGTCGGGGTGTATTTCGAAAAACTCTTCGAGCACCCTTTTTGCCGTTGCGCTGACCCATGTATCAGGGTTAAGTACCAGTGCTATTTCTCCCGATGCCTGGGCTACTCCAGCATTGGCGCCAGCTCCGAAGCCGACGTTCCTACGGTTGCGCACTACTTTGACTTGGGGAAAGCGCTCGGCAACCATAGAGGCGCTGCCGTCGGTGGAGGCGTTGTCTACGACTACCACCTCTTCCCATCGAGCGATGGATTCTAGGCAGCGCGCCAAAAGCGCTTTGGTGTTGTAATTTACGACAACTGCAGTGACAGACATGGGCTTCCGAGCCGGCTCAGGAGTGCTCTCAGGTTTGGGAGGCACTCGATGATCATAGATCGCGACGATCATAGATAAGGACGATTGCTTGGCCGCCAAAATACGACCTTCAAATCTGGCGATAATAGGCGCAGGCTACGTAGGCCTCGTCACCGCGGCATGCTTTGTCGAACTGGGTCAGAAAGTTACATGCGCAGAGTCTGACCATTCCAAGCTGGCGATGCTGAAGCGGGGAGAGTGCCCGATCTACGAGCCAGGGCTGGGGGAGCTCATCTCCAAAGGAGTATCGTCGGGGATGCTCTCCTTTACAGACAATGCAGCCGAAGCAGCGACCGGCGCCGAATTCGTCTTCGTGTGCGTACAGACGCCCCCGAAACCTGATGGATCTCCGGACATGAGCTTCGTCGAAGAAGCGGCTCGCCAAGTTGGACCCGTCCTTTCTCCGAGGACGGTGGTTGTAAACAAGTCAACGATGCCAGTTGGCTCCACTGAGCGGGTAAGGAAAATATGTGAAGATGCCGGAGCCGCGGAGGTTCACTTCGTCTCTAACCCCGAGTTTTTGCGCGAGGGTACGGCCGTGTACGACTTCATGCACCCAGACCGTATCGTGGTGGGATCGTCGGATACGGAGGCGGCAGTTAGAGTATCCGAGCTATACAAGCCACTAAATGCGCCGGTTCTGATAACCGACCCTGCCAGTGCCGAGCTTATCAAATACGCGTCCAACGCTTATTTGGCGATGCGCCTTTCATTTGTAAATGCCCTAGCGGAGTTAGCCGATGCATGCGGGGCAGATGTGAAAGAGGTGACTTTAGGGATGGGATACGACACACGAATTGGGTTCTCGTTTTTAAAGCCCGGTCCGGGGTTTGGGGGATCTTGCTTTCCAAAGGATACGCAGGCGCTTTTGTCCGTAGCGAGGCAGATGGGCGTCAACTTCCCACTTTTAGAAGCGACTCTGATGATAAACGAAGAACAACTCCAGCGGGTGTTTCGACGAATCGTCGATATGGCGGGTGGTACCGAAGGGAAGCGGATCGCACTCCTAGGTCTGGCCTTCAAGGCCAACACCGACGACGTCCGATACTCGCCCGCTATAGAGATAGCGAAGCTATTGCTGAACTCAGGTGCCGAAGTGGTCGGCACTGACCCTAGGGCCGCGCGCAACGCTTCCAAAGCCCTACCTGACCTGGCGATTGCATCTGATGCATACAGTGCGGCCGAGGGTGCAGACTGCCTCGCGATTCTTACTGAATGGGAGGAGTATCGGTGGCTAGATTACGCAGCCATCGCCAAAACCATGAAAAAGCCCGCAATAGTGGACGCCCGCAACATTCTGGATCCGGCCGCCCTCGTCCGCCTCGGCTTTACCTATAAGGGGGTTGGGCGCTAAGTGAGCGAAAGGCAATGGGAGGGAAAACCACCCTCGGCTGTGCTGATCTCTGGGGGCTCGGGATTTATCGGGTCGCATTTGGTAAGGCGTTTGCTAGAGATCGGGTCGAAAGTGATTTGCATCGATAACTTGCTCACTGGTCGTCGCAAAAACGTTTTGGAGCTGGATGAAAGTGAGAGGTTCACCTTTTTAGAAGCAGATGTGTGCAATCCTATCGAGCCCGGGCTCTTGGAGGGAGTCGAGTGGGTTCTCCATCTTGCCAGTCCAGCGAGTCCGGGAAAGAGTCCCGTCTCGTATATGTCGCTGCCGTTTGAGACTTTAGCAGCAGGCTCGAAAGGTACTTGGAACATGCTCGAAGCCGCTCGAATAGCGGACGCGCGGTTCTTGTTGGCTTCTACTAGTGAGGTGTACGGCGATCCCGAGGTAAATCCTCAGCCCGAATCCTACTGGGGCAATGTAAATCCGGTAGGTCCGCGCTCGGTCTATGACGAGGCTAAGCGTTTTGGGGAAGCGTTAGCCATGGCCTATCACAGAGAAAAAGGCCTTGATGTCAAGATTGCACGAATTTTCAACACATACGGGCCCCGCATGCGTCCGGACGACGGCCGGGTGGTGTCGAACATGGTTGTCCAAGCAATTCGAGGAGAACCTCTCACAGTGTACGGAGACGGCTCGCAGACGAGATCGTTTTGCTACATAGACGACATGGTCGAGGGATTACTGCGCCTCGCAAGCTCCGAGCACATAGGTCCCATGAATCTTGGTAGCGCCGAAGAGTTTACAGTTCTTGAGCTGGCCGAGCTTGTGAGGGAAATGGTTCCAGAGGCTGGCGGGATCCATTTCGCACCACTGCCACCGGACGATCCCAAACAGCGTCGGCCGGACATTGCTCTGGCGAAAAGAGTTCTGGGTTGGAGTCCTCGGGTGCGGCTTAGAGAAGGATTGTCGAAAACCATAGCTTGGTACAGACAAGAGATCGGAGAAGGCCTAAGTGGGTGAAGGCGAGCGGAAGATATCGAAGCTGAGCGTAGTCATACCCGTGTACAACGAAAGACCGACCCTGGCCGAGGTCGTACGCCGGTGTCGGACTGTGGCTTTGGACTACGACAGGGAAATAATCATAGTAGACGATGGCTCCACCGATGGGAGTGCCGACATTGCCAGAAGTCTCGCTGATTCTACGGTAAAGGCCATACTGTTGCCGAAAAACTCCGGCAAAGGGGTGGCGGTACGGCGAGGAATTGGGGAAGCCACCGGGGATTATGTGCTCATTCAGGATGCAGACCTAGAGTACGACCCGGCGGACTGGGACAAGCTTCTAGCACCGGTAGAATCGGGAAAGGCGACAGTGGTATATGGATCGCGGTTTACTGGTGAACGCAAAAATATGCTTTTCTGGCATTGGGTGGGCAACCGTCTCCTCTCATTGCTAACCAACATCTTGTACAACTCCACTCTTTCCGATATGGAAACTTGTTACAAGCTGATCCCAACCGATCTGCTACGGAGTTTGGATCTAACGGCCAAAAGATTTGAGTTCGAGCCGGAGGTGACCGCCAAAATCCTAAAACGTGGAATTCGAATATATGAAGTTCCCATTTCATATACGGGACGCGAGTTCCACGAGGGTAAAAAGATTAATTGGAGAGACGGGATAACTGCATTGTGGATGTTACTGAAGGTGAGGCTCGGCTTCGGATGAGTATGACTCTCTTTGAATAACTAGAAGGCGAAGGCTTTCTGTTATTAATTGTTTGTTATTACTTTAGATCAGTTTACTCCAGGCGAAAGATTGCTGCTTTCGCGGTACTGCGTTCCAAGGATCTTTGGATTATGACAAGAGCTCTTATGTGAAATCGGTCCTGTGGTAATCGGAGTGCTTTCAATACCTCGGCCGGCTCTTGGTTGTCGATTTGAATGATTAAGTACCTTACTCCTCGTGTCTTGAGTGCCTCAAACCGCTCTTCAGGAGTCCCAGCACCAATCTTGTCTGGATCGAAGCATGCCAACATTGCCCGGCAAGGTCGTTCTCGAGGATCGAGCGCTGCTAGATCCTCGCTAGACAACGGGGGCACGATGTCCACCACTTGCCTTTCAGAGTAAAACTCTGCTAATGCGCCGGCATTCGACGCCAAGTTGCCGTTTAGATGACCACCGACCCTGGAGGCAGTAATGATCGCCTGACCACCCCCGCGTTCCAGCAGTGCAAAGTGGAGGAGGGCGAGGTTTTTGCCATCTCTTATAGAAACGGCTCCCAGCCCCGCCACTGTGAGGGCCAGCCCCAAAAGCAGGTATTCCCTCCTGAATGTCGCCACTGATCGAGCGGTTACATTTCTAGCGCCTAATGATCCAACGGCTCCAATGGCAGCACCTGCGGCTATACCTAAGGCAGGGACCGAGGCAAGCGCAAAGCGATCATATCGAAAGTACCAAGCTGCGTGGATAACTGTCATGGAAGCAATCCAGGACCCTAGTAATGCAACGACATATGGGGCTTTCCATATGAGTAAAAGGAAACCCAAATATCCTAAAAGCGTTATAAACAACGACCGATAGCCATGCCAAGAGTAATAGAACAATCCGGAGATAACGTTCCCAAGGCCCGGTTTCAGATTTGCAGCAAGCTCGGAAGCATAGGAAATTTGAGAAGAAGTTTGTTTAAGGGACCAAAATAGCCATCCACTGTAGGGAATCAGTAAAAGTGCTAATCCTGCAGATACGGCTCTTCCGCCGACTTTTCTTTCATAAACATTGCTAAAACTGCTGGTCTGCGAAAAACGTTTTAGTCTGTGGTAAAGAATCCAAAGTGAACATGCCAAGTACAGCGGTACGAGTACCAGCCCCTCGTTGCGAGTAATGAGAGCGAATCCACCAGGGAGCGCTGCAAAAAAAAGTGCCTTGGCATTTTTATCTCTCAAGGCCTCGAGCATTAGAGCCAGTGCCCCATAAGCTGCGAGAGTGAAAACTCCTTCTGCCATAGGAACTGTAGTCCATTCAATGGCGAGGGGATGAAACAAGACGATAATTCCAGCCGCCAGTCCTGCCATCCATCCGCCGACGCGGGATGCGATGTAGTAGCAAAGCATCCCCAAGAGCGCCCACGCTAAGGTTGCTGCTAGAACCCCCCCCAGTTCGGGGCCTGCGCTGCTTACGAAGGGAGTTATGGTCAGGGGATATCCAGGCAAAAAGCGGGTGTGCGGCTGTCCTCGCCACACATATCCTGCACCCAAAGCTAAGCTTCGGGCGGTACCCATGTAGTAATAGGCGTCGTAAGGATAGATGACCGCGTGGCTCCACATCTCTAGCCGTATGGCGATCGAGACGATAGCCAGCAAGACCATTCCGACCGACGCAACCAAAGGCATCTGTTTGAAATGCGGTCGCTCGCCAGCGGGCAGTGGTGTCACCCCCCCAACTTGTCTAGGCGCTTCCGATAACAAGGCGCTCTCTTTGGGCTCGATTTCAAGTGGCGGATGGAGCAAAGCAGGCTCTACCGGATACCTTAGAAACAGGTGAGATATTCTTGAGGTTACCCGATGGCGTGGCGCAACTTGCGCACCAAGGCAAGGCCCAGGCTTTCACAGACCTCATTAGGTTACACCGTTCGAGTCGTTCGCTTCTGGAGATGGTTAGATGAAAGCAGTAGCTCTCGTAGGCGGTCAAGGTACCCGCATGCGGCCGCTGACCTTCACTACACCAAAACCGCTATTACCACTATGCCAGCGACCCCTCATTTGGTACACGGTCGAGCGGTGCAAGACCGCAGGCATAGAGGAATTGATTTTGTCGACCGGCTACAAGCCGCAACTTTTCGAGACAGTTGTTGGCGATCGTGTAGAAGACGTCAAGATTTCCTATGTACACGAAACCGATCCTCTGGGAACCGCTGGTGGAGCGAAGAACTGCGAGGCTCTCCTGGACTCAACCTTCATCGTGTTCAATGGAGATGTTCTTACCTCTGTTGATCTATCAGACCTAATCCGAACCCACGAATCTACGGGGGCTAGTGTGACGATCTACCTCACAGAGGTGGAGGACCCCCGGGAGTATGGAGTGGTGCCCACCGCAGAGACGGGGGAGGTGCTCGACTTCATCGAAAAACCCTCGCTTGAGGAAGCGCCTACCAATTTCGTAAACGGAGGAATATACGTCATAGAGCGCGACATCTTGGCTTTGATTCCCGAAGGGGTTCCTTACTCTTTTGAGCGAGAGCTGTTTCCGAAACTTCTCGAAGACGGTGTGCTGGTCGTGGGGTACAAGAGCTCTTCTTACTGGCTGGATGTGGGGACTCCAGCCAAGTACTTGCAGGCCCACAACGATCTGATGTCAGGACGATTGCATGTCCAGCCTCCCGGGACCGAATCGGACGGACTCTACTTCCTAGGTGAAGCCTACATTTCTCCTGATGCTGAGGTAGTGGGGCCAGTAGTTATAGGAGATGGGGTAAGAGTCGAATCGGAGGTTTCGATAAAGGGGCCTGTCTCGATTGGTCCAGATAGTCGGATCGAGGGACCGTCTCAGATAACCAGGTCGGTATTGCTGGGTGGAAACTCCGTGGGGAGGAATAGTGTGGTGGAGGATTCAATATTGGGGGAGAGAGCAGAGATAGCCTCGGACTGCCTGGTTTCCGAATTCGCGGTTATAGGAGCTGGTGCATTAGTGGGATCGGGAAACGAGCTCCGTAGGGGAATGAGAGTCTGGCCGGGCGTCGAGGTTGAAGACTCGGCGATCAAGTTCTGACGACAACTCTTGGCTTCCTCGTAACGGTTTTATGATCATTCGGGTCCGCAGTAAGTTTCTTTGATTCCCCGCTTAGCGAAGTACTTTTGATGGTAGTCTTCCGCTCGCCAAAATTGGCTCGCTTGCGCTATCTGGGTCACGATTGGCTTGTCGTAGCGGCCCTCTTCTTCGAGTTTCTTCTTGGAGCGCTCCGCAGCTTGCCGCTGGGCTTCGTCATGGTAAAAGATGGCCGACCGGTAGTTATCGCCCACGTCGGGCCCTTGCCGGTTTAGCTGAGTGGGATCGTGAATTCTCCAAAACACCTCCAGGAGATCCTCGTAGGAGATTCTGGAGGGGTCATAGTAAACCCTTACTGTCTCTGCGTGGCCAGTAGTGTGGGAGCACACCTCTTCGTAAGTGGGGTTCTCTTTGTGGCCCCCCTCATAGCCCACCTCGGTGTCAATGACTCCCTCTAAAGAGCGAAAGGCCTCTTCGACGTGCCAAAAGCAGCCTGCAGCAAAATCGGCTATTCCAGGATGGACGATCTCTTCGTGCAACTCTGGTAAAGCGGCTACGTCTGCTCGGCCCGTTTGCGGCTGCGGCCGAGGGCGAAGGAAGCCACTGCCGAAAGAACGAAGAAGGCGATTATCAGCAGCCACCTAACCGCATACCCTGCGGTGCTCGTAAGAAAGCTCGTGCCTGCAGGGCAAGGACAGGAGTTTGTGGCTGCTTGTCCCAAAAGCCCATTCGGCCCTGATGCGGCCCATGCAGAGCCTGTGATAGCTAGAGCGCCCGCTGCTGCGGCACACGATACTGCCCACCTGAAGATGGCACTCTTCTTTCGAGAAGCCGAATCTATCGAGTATGCGTAATTCAGCGAAGAGTTCATTGGTGTGCACCCTTTTTGGGCCATAGCTAGGAACTTCTCTCCTTCTATCTACTGTAGAACATTATTACAAATGCGGCTAGGTGGCCGTGTAACTCTGTACCCTATTCCTCTGACCCTGGCAGCCTGAAATCTGAAACTCTGTCTTTGTCGGGGTGGGATTTGTCGCATTGCAAGGCGGTGAGATGAAAGCAGTAGTAACCGGGGGAGCGGGATTCATCGGATCCAACCTCGTGGATCGTTTGGTCTCCAATGGATGGGATGTTTTGGTCGTCGACAATCTTTCAACAGGTAAAGAATCCAATCTTGAATCAGCCCTGGCGTCAGGTAGGTGCAGGCTGGAAAGAGCCGATATTTTGGATTTGGATTTACACCGCCTGATGACAGATTTCGGCTGCGAGGTCGTGTTTCATCTTGCAGCCCAGGCCGATGTTCGGGTGTCGGTAAGAGATCCCCTAGCTGATGCGAGAACCAATATTCTAGGCACGATCGCTTGTCTGGATGCAGCTACCAAGGCAGGTTGCAGGCGGTTCGTCTTTGCCTCTTCGGGGGGGACGATTTATGGGGAGCCCGAGGAAATTCCGGTAACAGAGAGCCATCCCCAAGTTCCACTGAGTCCATACGGTATCGCAAAGAAGGCTGGCCACGACTACCTCTACTATTATTCCAAAGTTCAAAAGCTGTCCGGTGTTAGCTTGGCGCTCGCTAACGTGTACGGACCCAGACAGGATCCTTTCGGAGAAGCTGGAGTAGTCGCAATACTGGGCGGAGTCATGCTCGCCGATGAACAAGCGACGCTTTATGGAGATGGAACCCAAACTCGAGACTTCGTCTACGTAGACGATGTCGTAGATGCTTTCATCCTAGCTATCGACCACGGCGAGGCAGAAGTTTTAAACATCGGAACGGGAAAGCAAACCAGGATACTGGATCTTTTCGCTGAGATTGCTCGTCTAACGGACTATGACAAGGAGCCCTATTTTGCACCGAAGCGTACAGGAGAGCTCATGCACATCGCCCTCGATCCTTCCAGGGCAAAAGAGGTACTCGGTTGGGCTCCTGCTACCTCTTTAACGGCGGGTCTCGCCAAGACTATCGAATGGTTGCGGAGTCGTTAATCACCTGCTGTGGTTTCCAACAACTCTCGGTAAAGGTCAAAATACCGGCGCGCTGCTTTCGAAGCCGTGAACTCCGCTTCAAATCGCTGTTTTCCTGCCTTACCAAGGCGCTCGCGTAGCTCTTTGGACCTGGTTAGGCGCTCCATCGCTTTTTGGAGCGCGTCGACATCCCGCGGGGGAACCAGAAGGCCGGTCTCCCCGTCAATTACCTGTTCGGGAATGCCTGATATCGCCGAAGCAATGACAGGCTTGGAGTTAGCCATGGCTTCGAGGACGACGTTAGGGAAGTCTTCGTACAAAATCGACGGGAGGACCACGATGTCTGACGCGGCGTATAGGTTCCAGATGTTCCGTTCGAGTGGAAGTATTCGTGCCCGCCCAGGCGGCGCGATCTCATCTATCAGGCGCTCGAGGTGTTGTTGCTCCGGCCCTATTCCTACGATGAGAAGCGTGGTTTTGATCTCCGGGTTAGTCATGCAAAGTCTGGAAAAAGCTTCGATTGCGTAGCGATGCCCCTTTCCCTTTTCGAGTGATCCAACGCAAAGGATCAAAACATGGTCGGGCTCTACGCCGAGGCGTACTCGGGTCTGGGCTGGGGACTCGTCGGCTGCCCTCTCGGCAATGCCGTTCGGAATAGCCACCGCCTTGCCGGGAGGTAACCGGAGCACCTCTGCGAGTCTTGATGCGGCGGCTTTGGAAGCCGTAACGAAGCGAGTCACGAATCGAGTGCACAGTCTCTCTAGTGGAAATTCGTACCAGCGTTGCAACGTGGTATATCCGTGTGCTTGGCTGTTGACGACATAGACGACGCAGTCCACCCCCGCGATGCCTGCTGCTATAGCGGCAGCTGTGCAGGAGGCCGCGCCTGGAAATCCCCCGTTGTTGATGTGGACGATGTCGGGTCTGAGCTTGGAAAAAAGCTTCGTGAGAACAGCGACGTCGTAGATTTGGATGAGTTGGCGAATGGGTAGGGTGAACATGATCAGGCGAACTAGTCCTCGTATGGGCTTACCTGACCTCGTGGGAAACTTGGCTTTTGTCCACTTGGCGAGGCCTTCTGGATCGGGAAGCGCTAGGCCGACACGGTCGATGTCGTATGGCATTCTCTCGGCGAGACCGGAGTTGTACCTCTCACTTGCCCGGAAACTCAGCGACGGACGAATTTCTCTGGTGCGAACTGCCTCGCCTACTAGCACTACGAGCATTTGTTCACACCCTGCGAACGCATCGTTGTCAGTGTGGAAGTGGACCCGGGGTGTTTTCACGGCTTTACGGACAACCCCGACGCCTCGAAGGTGAGGGCCAGCCCGTCGGCGAGTGAGACACGCGGATAGCAACCAAGCAACTCTTTGGTCGTCGAGATATCCACGACGTATTCGACGATGTCTCCCTTTGGCATTGACAAATCCCCGATACCCATAAGCTCATGGATTCCCCGTATCTGCTCGGCGAGCTTTGCCAGTCTCGAGGATGCTAACTTTTTGGCAGTTCCTTCGACTCCCCAACAAACCCATAGTTCCCGTAACCAAGGCATAACCGATAGAAGACAATGATGGCCTTTTCGTGTGTTCTTTGAGTTGCCGCGAGAGTGCAGACCGACCGATCCCACTTAGATCACCGACACGAAGCTGTCAAGGTCAAGATCGGGACGAGATCTCGGTATGTAGCACGGATCGGGGCGTCCAATTATCAATAGGGCTTGGGGAATCCACTCTGAAGGAAGTTGGAGAGATTCCCTCGCTTCTTCGGGGGCGAAGATGGGAGCGGCAATCCAGCATGAGCCATACCCCGCTTCGGCGGCCGCGAGCATAATGTTTTGAATCGCTGCACCCAAGCTCAGTAGAGCCATCCCCAACTCTGCGTCCTGGCGTCGTCGGTCGGGATAGGTGTCCAGTCCTTGTGTTACCAGGCAAGCCAAGATGAGGGCAGGCGCATTCGTTAACTTCTGAATCGACTTGTCGGAAAGAACCGAAGAACGCTTCGGATCTATCCCGTCTCGGCGCATGTCCTCTCTCCATCGTGCGGCCATAGATTCAGCGAGACGGCGTTTGGCTGCTTCGTCGACTACTACCGCAAACCTCCATGGAATAGTGTGATGTGGCGCCGGGGCGAAGAAGGCGACCTGGAGGATGCTGACTAATTCACCGGCGTCTACTGGTTCCTTTGTAAAGCGCCGGATCGAGCGGCGGGAAGCAATTGCATCGCGGATCGATCCCTTTTCCATCTGCCAGTTTTAGCGAAAAAGATCTTCCGTGTAGGGGCGCAGCAATTCTTTGGCGGCACCGTTCCCGGCGATGCATTCGCCCGCTAACCCTCGAACTATCGCTGCGGGGATTCCCGCTGATTTGCCCATCACAAGCTCTGCGGCACAGGCTAGTTCATCTGCTATCGCAATCTCGGTCGCTTCTAGTCGGCGACCGAAGGTATCGAGACTACCACGGTAGTCGAGCATCGGTTTCATCCCCGCCACACCGATGGCCACGTTGGTTTGGCCACGTCGCCAGGGTCTACCAAACGTGTCGCTTATCACTACGGCCACTCGGGCGCCACAACTATCGAAAACTTCCTCTCTGATACGGTGGGCAGAGGCGTCGGGGTTTTTGGGCAGCACGCTGACGTAGCCACGTTCGACATTAGAGTTGTCGACCCCAGCATTCGCACACACGAAACCGTGGTGAGTTTCCGAGATGATCATGTCGCCTCGCTTGCGTAAGACCCGTCTCGATTGCTCCATGATGACTCGGTGGCGGTCGGCCTCGTTTTCGACCCGTACGATCCGTCCCTCAGCTTTCGAGACCGCTTTTTGCGTTACTACCAATATGTCGCCGTTACGGAGATCACAACCGTTCGCCGAGGATGTAGATGCTATGAGAGTTCCGAGCCGGTCTCCGGGGCGAATCTCTCCAATCCCATTTACTGGGATGATCTCGAGAGATGCCGAAGTGTACGTCTGCAACTTTTTACATCTCCGCTTCTACTGCCTCGAGCACGGTCTTTGCGAGGGCTTTTGCCTGGGGCACACCTCGCATGAGCGTCTGGGCCGGTATGGGTTCGACCTCGAGTGCTTCTATGTCGGGGATCGCTTCGCGATCGACGAAGTCTATGACTATCGCGTGGATAAAGTCTCGATATGCGTCGGCAACACCAATACAGCTCGCCTCGAGGCCGACTGCTTCCATCATTCGGTCAGCCGGGCCTCTAACTGGCTGGCCTTGAATCAAAGGACTGACCGCGACGATCTTGTTGGGGAAGTCTCTGAGGGCGTCCCTGATCCCTGGTACTGCCAGTATTGGGCCTATCGAGGCAACGGGATTGGAGGGGCACACGATTATCCCACTTGCGTTGCGGATAGCCTCCATAACACCAGGAGCGGGAGTTGCCTGTTGCACCCCGTGGTAATACACACTGATTATCCGGTCCTGGGCCCTCCTTTCGACCAAGTACTCCTGAAAATGTAGGTCTAGACGTGGCCCACTACCTGGCTGCTCTACTATTACTCTGGTCGTGACCTCTTGATCGCTCATTGGGATCACCGTCGAGCGTACCCCCCATGCCCGAGCGATCTCAGCAGTCACCTCGCTCAGGGTAGCCCCCGATCTAATGCGCCACGATCTGTACAGGTGCGTAGCGAGGTCGACGTCACCCAGGCGGAACCAGGTCGGGCCCGTGTAACGTTTTAGAGCCTCAAGGCACCTGAAAGTGTCCCCTTGAATACCCCATCCACGTTCTGGATCGTTTGCTCCGGCTAGCCCGTAAATTACCGAATCTAGATCCGGGCTGATATATAGATCGTAAAGACGGATATCATCGGCGGTGTTTACGACAACGGTGAGATCCTTTTGGTCTAAGAGCCCGACTAAGCCTCTTAAAAACCGGGCGGCGCCAACGCCGCCTGCGAGTGCAACCAACATAGGACCTCCCGTTAGCTATGTTGAGAGTAGCGGGATCTTGAGGAAAGCATGCCACTCAGGACGCAAGAGATCATAGCCACAGCAGTCGAAGCCAGAGACACCCTTGCAGGCTCGGATGTTTTAAAGATTCCGTTTATCGAGCAAAATACTGACTCGTCGGTACTTTTAGATGTCGAAGGCAAGTTCGACCGCGGAGGGGGCTCGGATCTCGCAGGTACCTACAGCGGCGCGATCGCAGAATGGTACGTCGACGAGCTTTTCGAACTCAGGCGTACAACGGCCGCATCGCTCGCACGCCTGCTCGACCCTTCTGTAGCGGCAGATGAACTACTCGAGGCTGCCTGTTCCGTTCGTGACCGACAGTGGGGTGGGGTAGTCTCTTTTTCTCCAAAAGTCTTCATCGACCTCACCAGGCTTTGTCGTGACAGGTGTGCCTACTGCACCTTTATTCGTGACCCTCTCTCCCCAATGCCCTCGTCACCGCGAAACGAGGATTCTCCTCTAGCATCGGAACTGCCGGTTAGGGACAGGTGGGAGAGACCCGAACCATATCTCCTGCACGAAGAGGTTTTGGCTATTGCCACGGTAGGGCGCAAAGCCGGTTGCACCGAGGCGCTCTTTACTCTGGGGGACCGTCCCGAAGAAAAGTACCCGGCCGCTCGAAAATTCCTTCAGCGAATGGGTTACGACAGCACTGCTCACTATCTATACGACTGCGCCAGGCTGGTAATCGAAGAAACGGGACTCCTTCCTCACATCAACCCTGGAGTCATGACCAGATTGGATCTGCGTTCTTACAAGGAAGTGGCGGCTTCGTGTGGAATGATGCTGGAGTCTACGAGTTATGCTTTGTTCGCCGACCCCCGTGGCTGTCATTTTGAATGCCCCGACAAATACCCGCCGGTGAGGGTTGCCACCATTCAGGCAGCAGAAGTCGAGAAGGTGCCATTTACTACTGGGATACTCATCGGTATAGGGGAGAGCTTACAGGCGCGGGCTGACACTCTTTTGGTCCTGGCTTCGCTTGCTGTATCGGGGTTGCATATCCAAGAAGTGATCGTTCAAAACTTTAGGGCAAAGCCTTCCATCCCGATGAGCACATGCCCAGAGCCCACAGATCAGGAGCTAGCACGCACAGTAGCCTTAGCGAGACTACTCCTTCCGCCATCCGTGGCCGTTCAGGCACCACCCAACCTCTCGCCCGGCAATTACGCATCGCTACTAGGCGCAGGGGTATGTGACTGGGGAGGAATCTCACCTGTCACCCTCGATCACGTCAACCCCGAGGCAGCTTGGCCCGAGATCAGTGCTGTGAAGAGGGCAACGGAGGAAAGGGGATTCGAGTTGAGAGCGAGGCTGTGTGTGTATCCTTCATTCGTTCGCTCCAATGGGTGGATCTCTGAGCGAGTAAAACCTTACGTCGACGCTTTGGCCGACTCGGAAGGGTGGGCCTCGGTCTTTGGGCCGCTCGCTGCCGAGCTGGGCTGTGCACCGATTGTCGCCGTGCGCGACGCTTCTATTGATCGTATGAGTGACCGAAGGGAATGATCACTTGAACAAAAAGTCTCTGAGACTCGTCACAGAGCCAGGCGCACTCCCGCTAGTAGAAAGGGTCGCTGGCAGATCTGGCTCTACGCTGGGTGCCTTGGCGATCGCTAAACGCTCGGGGGCTGTGCCACTTACTCGCCCTCAGGAGCCTACGCCGGGTCCTCGTTTCGACGGCAGTACTCCCGCCGACGAGCTTGAATCGAGGCTCAGCTTGGCTTCAGATAGCGTGCGGGCAGTTCTAGAGAAGTCCCTCGAGGAGAGAGTCTTAGACCGCGACGACCTTTTGCTCTTGATGAATGTGAGAGGTCACGACTTTGATGCGCTCGTGGCGACTGCGGATTGGTGGCGACGGAAGACAGTGGGAAATGTGGTCACCTACGTCGTCAACCGAAACATCAACTTCACCAACGTTTGTACCATCGGGTGTGGGTTTTGTGCTTTCTCCACAGGTCTTGCCATGGAAGACGCTTACTTTCTCAGCTTTGATCAAGTCGTCGAGAAGGCTAAAGAATGCTGGGAGCGAGGGGGAACCGAGGTGTGCATCCAGGGGGGGATACATCCCACTATGGACTGGACCTACTACCCCGGGCTTTTAAAGGCAATAAAAAAAGAGCTTCCACTTATTCACACGCACGCATTCAGTCCCATGGAGATTATCTGGGGATCTAAGAGCGCGGGTATACCGGTCGACGAGTACCTCGTGTTGTTGAAGGAGGCTGGCTTGGACACCATCCCAGGAACAGCTGCCGAGATCCTGGACGACTCGGTTCGCCAGATCTTGTCGCCGAAGAAGGAATCAGTCGCCGAGTGGGTCGAAGTTGTGACGACGGCGCACTCGCTGGGCATCCGCTCTACTGCTACGATCATGTTCGGCCACGTCGAGACCGTAGAGCACCGAGTTGAACATCTGCTGTTGATAAGGCAAATCCAGAAAGAAACCGGCGGATTTACAGAGTTTGTCCCGCTTCCATTCATCCACGAGTTTTCTCCAATGTACCTTCAGGGAAAGTGCGGCCCAGGACCCACCCGCCTCGACTCGGTGCGACTACATGCCGTGGTCCGCTTAGCTTTGAGGGGCTACATAAACAACATTCAAGCAAGTTGGGTAAAGCTGGGTGTGGACGGTGTCCAAGAGTGTCTACAAGCGGGATGCAACGACTTCGGTGGCACCCTGATGGAGGAGTCCATATCTCGGCTGGCGGGAGCTAGGAACGGGCAGGAGCTTTGGGTAGACGAGATTGCTGCTGCCATTAGGGCCATAGGTAGAATCCCGAAGCAACGAAGCACCACCTACGGGGATCCTCCCCGAGATCCACTTCCTGTCTGAATCGAGAGAGATGCTAAGACGACACTACTAGGGTCTCTTGGCTCTTCGGCGTTGTAGCTGCTCGGCTTTGGCGAACGCCAGTTCTTTGTAGAGCATCGAAATATCGGATACGAGCCGCTCTTCTCCGTAGGCGTCTTTAACCAATCGAGCCGACACCTCGAGCTGTGCTTTGGGAGTCTCTACTGCTTCGAGAATTGCCTCGGCTAGGTGGTCGGCGGTGCGCTTTTGCGCAAGGACTCCCTGTCCTGCGGTGGCGAAAAGCTCGGCCACTCCACCCACGTCGGTGGAGGCAACGGGGCGCCTAGAAGCTATAGCTTCGACTAGAGCCACTGGAAACCCCTCATTTTTGGACGACAAAGCGACGACATCGCAGGCGGCATATAGCATCGCGAGATCTCGCTGCCATCCGACAAGTCGGATCTCGACGCCGAGCTTACCCCCCAGCTCGACGACTTGCTCCCGCAAAGGACCGTCGCCAGCCACCAACAAAACTACCTTTGAAGATTTGTGGGCAGCTATGGCGCCCACGGCCTCAACCATAAGAAGGGGATCTTTAATAGGAACTAGGCGTGCGACCCAACCTATGCAAAGAGCAGTCTCTGGTACACCGAACGCCTGTCGTGCCGCACGTTTTGGAGGGATCTCGTCAAAGCGATCCAGAGGAATTCCGAGGGGGACAAGCCGAATCTTTTTTCTCGAGATTCCAGCCGACGCGAGCTCTTCTATTTGGGAAGGCGTAATCGCGATAACGCAGTCAGACATCGACGCGAGGACTGTCTCCCACGCCCTCACTGCTGCGGAGACTGCAGGAGAGAAGTATCCCTCGAAAGTGTTCCCGTGAAAGGTGTGAATCACGATGGGAACCCCGGTCAGGTGTGCTGCTATTCGCCCGAGAGTTCCAGCCTTAGCCATGTGAGTATGGACTATGTCTGGTCGCAAGCGGCGTAGCAGCGTTACTAACTTGGCCAACGTAGCGAGATCAGTTGTAGGTCGAGGTGCGCGACTCAATGTTTCGATGATTTCGAGTGGGAGTTCTTGACGTTTTTCCGGTTCGATCAAATCTAAGTAGTTCCCCTCCCTTTCGTCTTCGATACCGCTTACTAGAACGCTTTGGAAGGCAGGAGGACTGAGCTTCGAGGTGAGTAGGGTAGCTTGGACCGATGGCCCTCCGATGTTGAGGCGAGTAATAACTCTACAGATTTTGAGGGGCAGCAAGACTTTTAGGCGCTGATCGATCTCGGAGCGTGTTGGGTAGGATTCTTTGGTGCCGCTCAGGTCTCGTGGGGGATCCTGGGAGCGACTTTCGCCCACTTCTGGCGGGTTGTCGCTCGTCCCGTCTATCGCTGGCTTGTGTAACTGAGGATCCACTCGACCGTCCGTGCCAATCCCTCTTCAAAGCTAGTTCTAGGGGACCACCCGAGGACTCGTTCCGCCTTGGAGATGTCGGCTTGGGAGTCCTTGACATCGCCGGAGCGCGGACTTGCGAACTTTGGATCTATCTTCACTTCCGTTATAGCCTCTAGAACTCTCAGAAGTTCGAGAATCGAGTGTCTGCCCCCCGCTGCGATGTTGAAGACTTCGTGTTTTCCGCAATCCACTTCGACCGCTTTGGATATGGCAGCGGCAACATCCGATACGAAGGTGAAATCTCTAGTTTGGCTCCCGTCCCCATACACAACGGGTCTGCGCCCGCAAATAAGTGCTTCCGTAAACAGGGGAATCGCAGCGGCGTAGGGAGAGTCGGGTCTTTGGCGGGGCCCATAGACGTTGAACAGCCGCAAAATTACAGTGGAAATTCCAAACAAATCGGAAAAAACGCGGCAGTACTGCTCCCCAGCTACTTTGCTTACCGCATAGGGAGAGCGAGGATTGAGAGGTGCCGACTCGAGCGTCGGTAGAGGAGCGGTTCCTCCATAGACCGAAGACGACGAGCCAAATATGAACTTCTCCACTCCGGCGTCTCGGGCGGCAGTCAGCAGTGTTACAGTTCCGCCGGTGTTTACCCTATCCGACCCTATCGGATCGTCTATTGAGAGCCCCACTGCTCTCGCGGCGGCTAGGTGGACTACGCAAAAGGCGCCCGCAACGGCCTTTCGCGCGACTTGTTCGTCTGTGATGTCGGCGACGATCAACTCGGTATCGATTCCGGATAGGTTTTCCTCTATCCCCGTGGAGAGATCGTCTATAACTCGCACGTGGTAACCGCGGGACAACAATGCCTCAACGGTGTGGGATCCGATGAACCCCGCTCCGCCGGTGACCAGGACAGCCCCGCCTTTCATGGATCGACGGGCACGGGAAGTTCCGCGCCTCTGTCAGGCGCCTGCTCTGGCTGAGGCTGCCGATGCCAGCATCGCAAAGAGTTTTTCTCCGACAGCCTCTTCCCGGTGGTGGTTGTAGACCCAGTAATGTGCTGCCGCAGCAACTTGCTCTCTAAGATTTGCATCCAGCGAGTAACGAATTGCAGCGTAAATCTCTTGTTCAGAGCGAGCACATAGAATCGGGGGCTGCTCGCCATAGGCAACCTCGGCCGCTCCGAGGTCTACGTAGCCTAGCACCGGTCTTCCCGCGGCCATAGCCTCCAGTGCGATGGTTCCCAGACCGGGGGAGTCGAAGTCGTCGACCACGAGGTCGGCCTCCAAGAATTGGCGGGCCAGTTCTAATCGATCTAAGTGTGGCAGCCAGTTTACTTGAGAAGCTAGGCCAAGTTTTTCTATCACCCGCACCGTTGCTTCGGACTCTCGCCCCCGGTATACCAAAACAAGTTCGAGTTTGATTCCTTCGGAGAGGAGCCGTGCGCATGCCCTGAAGAGGCGGTCTCCAGATTTGATCAAACGGTCTCTCTCGAACTCGGCCCAATCGACCCTGGCAGGATAGAAGATACGAAGGACCGGATTGGCCGGGCGAAGGGCGGGACGAGTTGGGGCAACTTGAATGGGGAAGGGTAAGAACCTGTTGTGGCTTATGCCCATGTTGTGCAGGATAGTCGCGTGTTCTGGTTGCGTATGAAGAACAGCAGCAGCTCCTTCGAGTGCCTTTCGATAAGCCTTGCCCTGTGATCCCTCGTCATAACCCAATGACTTCAGATCTCCTGGCAGCGCCAAGTGAACGTATGGCTTTCCGGTTCCTGGAGCGAGGGACGCGTATAGTCCGATCGAAAACACCACGTGGTACTCGCTAGCCAGCCTTTTTAGAAGTGCCTTCTCAGATCTCCGCGCGAAGAGGCCAGCCCCTCCCCCCATTCCTGAAGGATCGAAGCGGATTACCCAATCACTGCCTGCGGGCGGTCGGACATTCGGCGCAAAGGCCGGAATGGAATCCTCTTCGTCTTGGGGAAGAAACAAGTCGGCTCTAGCTCCGTAGTTCCGGAGTGTGCGCGTGAAAAGATAACCGGTGCCCGCCATATTGCCGAGCACCGCTACCCGCAAGATTGAGCTTTGAAAAGCTGCCACGTACTTATACCCTCTGAATCAATGGATCAGGCACCCATATATATTTTCGGATGCGCAAGCTCACATATTGTGGCGCTCTGTTACACCAGAGCAGATGCCAAAGCAATGTTGTCGGATTCTATATCGATAGATACGATTACGCGGCGATGCCCGAAACTCGGATTCCCCTTCACTCGTTAGTGGCGGCTTTTCTCCAGAATAGCTACAAAGCATGGTTCTAAGGGGGTTCGGTTTTGGGTAAGTTCTCCGGAAACGTTCTTCTCCTTCGCCCCCGCCTCAGTTGAAGGTGGCGCTGTCGCGGTCACTTCTCCCAAGGAATTGGCCACGTCTGCGCTGTAGTCGAATCGACGTAGATAATACCTGAGCAGTTCAACAGCTTCTGTGACGTAGCCGTCGCGGGCCAGTGTGTTTGCCATGTCTACTGTAACTCTAGCGTCGCCTAGCTCGAATCCATGGCATCCGGCGTCAAAAATCAACTTTTTATCGTCCAAGGCTAAAGCGGTCTTCATGAGCTCCGCATCGACATCTAAGTCGTACGGATTGTACCGACGAGCTAGCTGGAGTGCCTCGATTGCGACCAACAGCTTGGACCGGTCGACTGACAAGGGCTTCTCGAAGAAACTGTTGCCTCTGGCACCACCCCAATAGTTCATCAGCTCCCCACGGGTCTTGTAAAAGCGCGCTTCTTCTGGGCTTAAGCGGATTCCTTCGAGGAGGGCTCGGTCAGCGCTTTCTAAAGCCTCGACCTGTGTATTGGGGGATTTTGCCAGCCAAGCCTCAATTCTCGAAACCTCGTACTGGTCGTAGCGGTACCTAGATTCCCAGGGGTTGCGGCGGACCGCCTTGTCGATCAAGTCCCGGGTGGAGGACGCATAGTCCCGCACGACGCCTTCTAGTGAGGGATTGTTGCCCTGTGCCCACTGCTGCATTGCTGACTTGGCGGACTCCTGTTCAGGCACGAATTTTCTGTATATGTGGTCTGCGCGATAGGGGCGAACAGATTGCCAGGCCAGTGGGACCGCGAGAACTACGTACGCCACCGCGAATATCGCTGTCGAAACCCTCAGTTTCTCTGGGACAAAGTCCTGTCTTCTCGAGCGAGATTTTTTACCGAGGGCTGGATTTGCCTTTTTCCTGGCTGTCGCCGCTTTTTTCGACTTCGAATCAATTTTTTTGAAGGAGTCCTTTGCATCCACTGAAGAGTTCGAGGCACTGCGAATGGGCTTCGAAACAGCGTTTGAGCCTTTCTTGAACCGCGATTCGTTGTAGATACCTTCTTCTGCGTCCTTTGCTCTCTGGCGCAGCCTAGAAGCTAGTACCTTTACCAATCTTGGCGGTACGAGCTCTTCGGGTTCGATCCGGATGCTTTTTGCTGCATCTGATAGAGCCGGCCTGGAGAGATAGGCAAGTTTTGCCGTAAGGGGGGCTAGAGTGTAGAGCAGAAACGTTATTCCTATCTGATTGACGTTAAAGCTCTCTACCACTAGGAACGAGAGCACCGATATCGTTCCGCCCCCTATCAGCAAGCGCAACTCTCGCAGCTCCGAATTGACTTTGAATCCTCGCCTGAAACGCTGAGCCACGATTGTCTCGGCACGTTTGCAGGCGTTTGCCATGCGCCAAGCGGGGACGAAAACTGCGCCTAGCAGCCACAGAAACGCGCCGAGCCCCAAAATCCCGGCCGAGTAGAACCAAGAGATAAAGACGTTATGAGGTCCGTTGGCAATTTGATTGGGTCCGTATAGCCTGAAAAACTCGAATCCTTGATATCGCAGAAAAACAACGCGAAAAGTGTCGATTCCCCATCCAAATATGGGCCTATCTAGGCCTGCCCTGATTCCTGCCTCCCAAAGTAGAATCCGCTGTCGGCTGGAGGAGTCGCCTGCAGAGAACATCGACAAAAGTCGGGAAAACAAGTTGGTCCTTCCTCTCAGAACCAGAGCCGCGAACAAAAAGGCAATTACCGAAGCCCCAGCGGTTGCCAAGAATGGAGCCGGTCGCTTGCGTATCTCAGGGGAAAACAACATACCGAGCGCTACTGCGACCACTGCTAGCGCAGCCCACGAGCCGCGACTCTGAGTCTGAAGAATTTCCAAGAAGGCCAATCCTGCGAATACCCAGCCAATTCCCTTTACCAAAAGGTCCGAGGAGATGGCTATGAGTACCACCGCGATCGGTAAACAGATGGCCAAGAAGCCGGCGAAGTGATTGGGGTTCCCATACGTCGAGAAGATAGACGACGTCTTAAAAGAGGCAGCACCCCAAAGTTCCCAGTCGAGCTTTATGCGGCCCTCAGTTACGAAGGTGACATACTGGAGCACGCCGTAGATAGCCGATAACAGGCCACCGACAAAGACGAGACTATAAAACGCTGATTTGACCTGACGTTTGTCGTCGAATACATCGGCGGTAGCGAGGCCGAGAATAGTAAAAGCCGCTATCGAAATAAGGCCGTCGTATGACTTATAGAAGCCCAAGATCGATATAACTTTTGCGAAACTCGCTGCGGTGGCAAGTCCAGTTGTGACTAGCAGGGCTAGCATCGGCAGTTCTATACCGGTCTTAGGGTAGATGAGCCTGCGCCGCTGAACAGTCTCGGCGATCCACAATCCGACTATTACGATTGTCGCTACCAAAACGAGGGTGAACTTGGTGAGGTTGAAAACGTCAAAGGTATCGGTGTTGAAGGCCAGTGGTACGGCAGCCATCAGGAATACGATCGTCCAGCGCCTTGCCGTACGCAAACGATCGCTCAACATGGAAGTTTGTGGATTCGAGTAGAAGGGACGACCACGGTGGAAACGCTGGAATGAGCAGAAAGGTAGTGGTGACTGGGGGAGCCGGTTACATCGGCTCCCATGTAGTAGACGCGCTCGTAAGACAGGGAGCCGAAGTCTTCGTTATAGACGATCTCTCCTCGGGCAGTACCGAAAACATCTCTCGTCATTTTGGATCCGAAAACTTTCACTTCATAAAAGCATCCGTCTTGGACGAAAAGGTAGTCGACCAGTTCGTCGCCGGATCCGAGCTTGTTTTTCATTTAGCAGCTGCAGTAGGAGTTCGAACGATAGTAGAACAGCCCCTAGAATCGCTACTAGTAAACGTAGAGGGAACTCGGGTCGTCCTCGACGCTGCATGGAGGCACGGAGTTCGGTTGGTTTTTGCCTCGACTTCAGAAGTGTACGGCAAGGCATCTCGAGTTCCCTTCTCCGAAACCGATGACCGACTGCTTGGTCCAACAACGGTCCACCGGTGGGGATATGCGACGGCCAAGGCATTAGACGAGCACCTCGCTTTTGCATACGCCGACAAAGGTCTTTCGGTTTGTATTCTGCGGTACTTCAACTCGTACGGCCCTCGATTGGATCCCAAGGGGTACGGTTCGGTCGTCGCGACCTTCATTCGCCAGTCCTTGGCCGGTGAACCCCTAACCATTCATGGAGACGGAAAACAGACCCGTTGCTTTACCTACATAGATGACACGGTTCAGGGTACTCTTCTGGCAGCTGAGACGGTAACATCCGGAGCGGAAGTCTTCAACTTGGGGAGCACAGAGGAAATTTCCGTTCTCGACCTTGCGATAAAGATTAGGGAGCTTCTCGGGTCGGAGTCCGAGCTTCGTTTCGTGCCCTACGAGGAGTACTACGGTCCTGGTTTTGAGGACACCAGGCGCCGCGTTCCCGATGTCGACAGGGCCTTTCGCATTTTGGGGTGGAAGGCCAAGGTCGGTCTGGAAGAGGGACTGCGAAGGACGATCTCGTGGTGGAAGGAACGGCATGGAATCTGAGGGCCATAGCTTACCACCGAAAGAAGGCGGTGTTAGTTCCGTCGATGACTTCAAGGCGGCTG
>PSLF01000006.1 GCA_040289475.1 Acidimicrobiia bacterium
GGAAACTTGCACAGGGCAATGGAACTGGGATCCCTCATAGAACCTCGCTCGCCTTACGAATGGCACTATGAAGTAGGAAGGACGCAAGCTGGGAAGGTATCTATTGCTCGCATCAAATCCATTGATTCTGCGAAGACAAGTTATCCGACAAGAAAAAGTAGGAACCGCACGTCGCCGGTGATATTTCTTCATGGACTCTCAGCGACCAAATCTTCGATGCTCAATCCGTTCGTACACATGGCTCGCTCTACCGAAGTCCACGCGATCGACCTCCCAGGACACGGGGAATCGGACAAGCCCCTCATAAGCTACACGCCGCTCTTTTTCGCCACCGAGCTTCTCCATTACATGGATGCCGAGGGCATCGAGAGGGCATCTCTCGTAGGCAACTCGTTAGGGGGCCGGATAGCTCTCGAGGCTGCCGCACATTGGCCAGATCGCGTCGATCGGCTAGTCTTGTACGCACCCGCGATGGCGCCGATCAAGGACCGTACACTTATCCCACTTCTTCGTCTCGTGCCCTCGTATGTGGGAATGATCCCAGGCGTCTTCTCTCGGCGGCGAGCCGAGATCGTGGTCAACACTTTTCTCGGGAAGTCCACTCTTACAAGCCGGCCCTTGCTAGAGGCAGCCATCGACGACTTTTTGCGTATCTACAGCTCACCCTCTGCTCGGCAGGCTCTTTACAGCTCGCTTAGGGGCTATCTTTTGGCTGAGCCGTTCGGCAAAAACGGTTTCTGGGACAGCCTAGAGCGAGTAGAGGCTCCGGCGCTGTTTATCTGGGGCCGACATGATCCGCTCATCTCTTGGAAGTATTCGCGGGCCACGTCACGGTCCATAAGACACTCGGTTTCGGTCATATACGAGGATGGCGGCCACGTACCTCAGCTTGAGCACTCTGAACGCACCAATAGAATTACTGAAGACTTTCTCTTGAGGGGAGTCATCCCCGACGATTCTCCACAACTCACGATCTGGCGGGGCTGACAATCCCCACAAACGCTGCGAACCTCTCGCTCTCGCTAGCTTGTAAAGAGACAAAGCGACTATTATTTGCTACGCATCTCACCCGGGTGCTAGTAGCGTCCGCGATCACACGAGGATCACTATTTGCCCCGGAAGATGCTGTCAGAAAACGGAAGGCGTTTAGCTAGTGACCCTGCCCAGCACCTTAACTAACTAAAGACGTAGGTAAGGAAACTGGGCTACAGGCGCGAGCTAACGGCGAGACCCTGAAAGGAGCGACAATGGCAGACAAGTACGAGTTCCTATCCGACGGCTGGATCGAGGCTGTAAAAAAAATCACCGAGGAATCCTCCGGAGACGCTGCAGCGAGTGCAGCCGGTATTGATCTCAAGCTCAACCAGACTGTGACAGACGTTCCCGAGTCCGCCGGCGGCGGAGAGAAGAAGCTCCACATGGTCATCTCAGGCGGTAAGTTCGAGTGGGGGCTGGACCACATCGACAACGCCGATGCGACTATCATCACCGACTACGAGACAGCAAAGCAGATTTTCGTGGCCAACGATCCCCAAGCGGGAATGCAGGCTTTCATGGCGGGAAAGCTGAGGATCGAGGGCGACATGACCAAGCTCATGGCTCTCCAGCAGGGAGGTGGTCCCATTGGTGGCGGTGAGATTGGGAAAAAGATTGCCGAGATTACGGCATGAGTCTGCCTAATCCTTAGCATCATCTGTATGCAGAAGTGGTAGCGGATGGCTGTTGAAGGCTCGGTGCCGAGAGGGGGCGGGGTTCTCTTGTAGCACAGGAGGATTTCCGCTCCCCGCTCTCGCAAAGCTCAACTCTAGAGCTCCATCCAGCTAGTGCAACCGCTCCATCGCCTCTGGTCCGATTGGGCCGCCTTTTCTTAGTAAAATCGCGCTATTTTCGCAGGATCTTGGAAACCGGACACAATTCACCCCTGGTAGATGCCGAACAATACGGGAGATGCCAGAGGACGTCTGAAGTCGAGGGAAACCACTGGCAGCAAATCAACTAGGCTAGGGGTGGTAGAAAGTCGTGAAGGTTGCACGACCATCGCTTAGGCATAGCTTCAACGTCCACCAGCTACTACGAATACCATCCGCAGTTGGGCTCTCGCTTATCGTTTCGCTGCTAACTCCCGTCACAGCGGCGGCATCTTGGGGAATTGTCGTTGGCACTGGCCCTACAGCGATAGCCGTCGATCCAGCAACCGGATACTCGTATGCAATATCCAACGATTGGACTCTAAAGACGATTGGCCCCGCCCCATCGTTTCAAGTGATGGCAACAGCGACTCTTACGCAACGTCCGAGCGACATCGCTGTCGCTACGGCTTATGGAAAGGTATATGTCGCTGTGCCCAGGTCTCAGCTTGTCGCCGTGTTCAACACCAATGGCAACCCCATTGGCCAGATAGGTATGGGTAGGAAGAGCAAACCCACATTTCTCGCCATTGACCAAACAAAAGGACTTTTATATGTAGCGAACCAGCAGGAAAAACGGATTGCCATCGTAGATATGGCGACGGATGCGGTTCTAAGTCGATATGCAGCCAACGTAGCTGCCGACGGTTTTGGATTTCATCCTACGCTGAGAAGAATCTACGTCTCTGACATTCAGTCCCAGACTGTGCAAGCCTTTGACCCCGATACGGGAACACAAGTCGGGGTAGTCACGGTTCCGTCTGGAGCTTCACTTCTGTTTGTGGACGCAAATAGAAACAGGCTCTATGTATCGCTGCCTGCTGTTCCAGCAGTTGCGGTACTCGATGCCTCTACTCTAGCGGTGTTAACAACGCTTCCCACGCCTACGGCCCCGACAGGCTTTGCGCTAGATGCCCTCAACGACAGGTTGGTCGTCAGCTATTCAGGTAGCTCGACAGTTGGCATTTGGGATGCCAACACCCTTACCGAACTGAAACGGGCGGCCGTTGGGCCAAGCCCAGCAGGATGTGCTTGGATTCCAGGTACGTCCACAGCGCTCGTCGCCAATAGTGGCTCTAACACGGTGACGGTCATCGACACATTGGTAGGGGCGATAGTCGGAGTAGCTTCCACACTAGACAGGCCTGCCTCGGGCACTACTTTTTGACCCGACCACCGGGTATCTCTTTGTCAGTGGCATGTTTACCTCGAACCTTTTAGTTATCAACACCGCTACCAATTCGATCATTGACCGAATCCCCGTGGGCCCAGAGACGGCCGGGCTCGCGCTCGACAACGCACGAGGCCTCCTCTATGTTGCGACCGAAAGCAGCAGCGAGGTAAAAGCAGTGAGTATTTCGTCCCGGACGATAGTGGCATCCACGACACTAGGCGGTAAGCCGCTCGGTGTCGCTTATTCTTCAAGTTCCGGGAGAGTTCTGGTGGCCAACTTTGATCTGGGCCAGGTGCACGTGTTGAATGGCGGTACTCTTACCCCAGCAGGAAACATCACGTTTGGATGGCCTGTACACACGGTGAGAGCAGACGGAAATAGAATCTCCGTTGCTTCCTGGGAAGGAAGCTCCAACTGGGTTCTTGACGCTGGGTCTCTCGCCGTTCTAGAACAAAAAACATATCTTTCTCCCGTCGACTTTGCAATCGACGCCACCAATGGCTTCCTCTACCAGATTTCATTTGAGACCAACACGGTGGTACGCGCGGTGCTCCCCTGAAGTTGACTGCGATAGGCTCTCGCTCGCCTTTTCTGCGGAGACTCTCTCGTCCTCCAAATTGCCTCTCACCGGGCTTTGTGCGCGCCGTTCAGAGAGTACTTTTACAGCACGTCTCGGTGGATACGTAAAGCCGGGATAGACCCCTGGTCGGGACGGCGGGATTTGAACCCGCGACCTCAGCGTCCCGAACGCTGCGCGCTAACCAAACTGCGCCACGTCCCGCGGTTTTACACAGTAACCAGGTAAAAGCTTCTGTGGTAGCTCAATTCGTCCATTAGCTGGTGCGAGGAGCGGTAATCGAGGCAGCCGCTGGACTGTTCGCCTTTCGACGGATAAGCCGCCGGACAGCCCGCTCTAAAGATCCAGGCTCGAAGGGTTTTACTATCGCTTCGTCTGCTCCCATCTTCTTACAAATCCAAGAGTCGGCAGGCCTGTCTAGAAGGCAAAGGATCGGGGTAGATGCCACTTTGTCGTCTAGCTCGTTTCTCACCTCGGCCACGACTGCCGGCGCGCCCATCGAGCCGATCTGCATGTCGACAAGCAATACCCCCACCTTACCCTCTATTACACTCCTGACCGCCTCGCGTCCCGAGTCGACAACCTCCATTTCATATTCGTCGCTTTCTAACTCCGAGGAGACGTCCTCTACTACCCAAGGAGAGTCGGTCGCCAGGAGTATGCGGGTTCTAGCCATCCTCCCCGTCCTCATCTCTCGCTTAGATGACTTCGTTGCGGGCAAATCGCTGGTATCAAGCTCCACAGCCGCAGTTTTCTCCAGATCTGCTCGAAGCCTCCGGAGGTATCGAGTAAATTTCCCCAGCTACCCCGGGATCTACAAAGGGCTGCTCAAGAGAGATGCCAGCTTATCTCGGCGCCGGTGCACGCTCCAACACAAAGGCGTAAGATCTCTCTAGGGGTGTGAGTATGTTCGCTTCGAGATTAGACTTCAAAGATGACAATACAATCATCTGGTCTTGCGTGGGTGCTCTCGACACTTACTCTGCTAGCCTCGCGAAGGCAGACGCAGCCTCTCTCCCTAGCTGTGAAACCCTCGTTGTAGATCTCAGCAGATGCAGTTTCGTAGACAGCGGTGGACTCAGGATCGTAGAGGAAGCAGCTGCCAACTGTGATGCCACTAGGGTAGTGGTAAGAACCTGTAATCCTGGCATTTGGGATCTCTTACGCATCGCTGGTTTGGACCGAATCTTCGAGGTAGAGATCGTCGATCCAGATGAGCTGGGAAGCCGCATAAGCAGGATGAGAACCGCCAGAGCTACCAAGGGAACCAGCTATATGCGCTCCGAGCCCTCGAGGATTGCACCTACGCCTCAGACTACGCGGTAGACGCTTTGAGCCGATGCGCGAATGCGCGTACGGGCATGGCTACGAGGCGTCCGGGAGAAGCTCAAGAGCGCACATACCTAGAACTAGAACGCACGCATCAGGGAAACAGATACCACTCAAGCTCTCGCAGGTCGGCCAAGTCAGCCACGTCGTGCGGAAGTACTGGCACCACGACAACTGGTGCCGGAGCACACAAGCCCGCTAGCTCCGCGAGGTTCTCCGCTTCTCCGTCAGAGATCGCGTCCAGCGTATGCAACACTTCATACGCCTTTGCCAAGCGACTGCTGGCCTCTCCCAACCCAGAAAGAGCCGAGGCCCTCCCAGTCGCTACCCCTACTTCCAGAGAAGAGAAACGGGGATGCATGCGATTGACAATTAGAGCAGAAATTTCGTGTCCCCCTTCCCGAAGTCGCCGGGCGAAATACGAGGACTCCTCTGCCGCATCCTTCCGAGGAGAAGAAACGAGAACGTATGCCGTCGTTTCTGCCCGCATGAGGGCCGAGACAGCACGTGCTCGTTCCTTGAAGCCATCGTACATCCCCTCAAAGGCAGAGAAGAACTCAGCAGCGTCGTCGATTACATTAGAGCCGATGGCCTTCGCTACCATCTTCATGACCCCTCTGCCAGCCGCTCCCACAACTCGCAAATACACCCCGGTGGGCGCAAGGAAATACCTAAAAACCCGGGCATCCAAAAACGTGACGAGTCGCTGTGGAGCTTCCAAAAGGTCCAGAGCGTTCCGAGAAGGCGGGGTGTCCACAACGACCAGATCAAAGTGGTACGAGTTGGTTAGCTCGAACAACTTCTCCATCGCCATGTACTCCTGGGTCCCGGAAAGAAACTCGGCGATGTTCTGGTAGAACCGGTTGGAGACTATTCGCTCAGCCTGCTCTTCACTCCGGGCGTACCTTTTGACTAAAGCATCGAATGTAGCCTTGGCATCGAGCATGAGAGCGAAAAAGCGTCCACTGGCGTCTTCGTCTCTATCCGCGGCCCACTCTTGTCGAGGTATTTCGTGAGGATCGTTACTCAGCGTGGCAAGTCCCAGCGCGTTAGCGAGCCTACGGGCTGGGTCAACAGTCACCACACACGCGGTCGCTCCCTTGCGAGCAGCGTGTAGAGCAAGCGTCGCAGAGATCGATGTTTTCCCGACTCCTCCCGGCCCACACGTGAACACAACCCTCGAGTGCTGGACAAGTCGCTCCAAAGCCTCCAATGGTCCGACAGTCTCGTCTCTGGGAATAATGTCGGAATGCGACGACAATCCTTCGCCAGTAGCCCCAGGCGCTACTGAATCCGTAATCATCTTGGCCCTACCTCCCTCCGGCCTTTTTCGCTCACTTCTAAACAGCTGCCTTTAGTCCGGAGACGATAGCTGAGGCCAAAACTTCTATCTCGGCCTGGGATACCTCGGTAGTGAATAAGAAAGGAAGCTCCACAGTAGGCAACCCTAGCTTCTCTGCGACCCTCGCCTTTTCTGCCTGTTGCATCCGGTACCTGTCAGCTAAGAACGCTGTCGCCGCAGCCATTCCCTCCGCTACCTCGACTTCGAGCTCTACCCCGATTTCTTTGGCGGCCTCCAAAAGTTCATCCGGCCGCAAAACCTCGCCAGGTGTCGGATAACATCCGTTAACGAAGACTACGCCCAGTCGACAGCCAGTGCGCTCGACGACCTTCTCTGCTGCCTCGATAGCCTCATTGACCGGAGTCTCCTCGGGAAGCGTCACAACATGCACGACAGTCAGCTCGTGGTCGCCCAAGAGATTGAGGACCTCCGTTGCCTGCTCGAAAAGGGGGCCCATCCTCACGGCGTTTTTTATACCGAGGGGAGATGACAGAAACGTCACCGCGTGTCCCGCAGCGGGAGGGTCCAATACGATCACATCGTAAGGTCGCTCGTACTTCCGGTTCCTATACACGAGCTGTTTGACCTTGCCCAGAATTAGAACGTCTTTTATCCCTGGAATGGTGGTCGAGACATACTCCAGCAGCCCCGCCCTAACTAAATACTTCGACAGCTTTAACATCGAGTGATCTTCGAGGTACTGGACGAGGGCCTCGTCTGGTTTGATGGTCCTGGCCCACAGATGAGGTCGAAGCAGGACCTCATCGTACCCTAGCGCACCGCGGGCGAACATCGCGCCTAGGCTGCTCTTTCCCTCTGTTTCGCAGATAAGGGTGTCGAGGCCACGATTGGAAGCTGCGGTGCCAAGCGCTGCAGCCACGGTGGTTTTGCCGACTCCACCCTTTCCAAGCAGTATGTGTAGGCGGGGTTGTAAAAACTCATCTATGTCCATAAGGAGAATGATAAAGGTGGCAGAGTCCGCCCGAAGAATGCGTCGGCATCCTATATTCGAAAAACCCTTGGCGTCAGCGTGCGTGCTTTGTGGCGCAGGGGTACTGGCCGTAATAGTTATCCTCTCCTTCGAACCGCTCTCAGCTATTGCGCAGCCTTTGAAATCGCCCGTTGCTGAACTGCCAATTGAGGCGACGCAGTCGAATGCGGGCAAAACGGTGGGGTCTTCAGCTACTCAATCCGAGGGCTCTATCCACGTCGTCGGAGTCGAGGGCCCACTCGACGAGATCAACCGCCGCTTTTTGAGTCAGCGCCTTCAGGTGGCGGCGACTACCGGAGCTCAGTTGGTACTGGTGCAAATTGACTCGCCTGGGGTGCTAGGAGGTAGCTGGGATTCTATCCGGGAGCTCGTCGAAGGTATCAGAAGCTCGCAAGTGCCGGTGGCCTTCTGGATAGGCCCCGCCGGCTCTAGTGTAGAGCGGGGCGCTTTTTGGCTGTATCTCGCAGGACACATAAAAGGCGTCTCTCCGGCATCGCAGGCGGGTTCAGCTCTCCCAGCTGAGCTGCGCCCTCCTAACGATGGCGAGACGCTACGTGCTGAGCGATCTTTCCTTGCTACTGCGTTTCCCGGACTTCCCGAATCTGTCTTCGAAACCACGCTGTCAGCAGAGGAACTCACGGTCACTGGATTGGCGGACTTTGTGGCTCCGACGCTCGGAGATGCTATCGTCAGCTTAGACGGAATCAGCGTCACGGTCGCAGCTGCACGTGGGGAGAATCGAGTAAAGACGCTTCACACGGCCCAGGTCGTCACTCCCGAAATTGGCCCCCCCTCCAGACAACCCTCTGTCGAGATCCTTTTTTACAGGTTGGGTTTCTTTCAGCGGATCCTGCACTCATCGGCCGCGCCGCCCGTGGCCTACATGCTGATTTTGGCAGCCATCCTTCTCTTAGCCTTGGAGTTCTATACAGCGGGCATAGGCATCGTGGCATTGCTAGGGGGGATATGCCTGCTCATCGGCGGTTACGGCTTGGGAACGGCAGGGCCCAACTGGATTGCGCTCGCAGGACTTGGGGCATCCGTTCCCCTCTTTGCATCCGACATTCAAAAAGGTATCCGGTCGTTTGCCACGATCGGAGGAGTAGCAGCAACGGCTGTGGCACTTGCAGCAGCATCCTTCCAAGGCCCCCCAACACTGAGACTTCCGCTTTGGCTGTCTATCCTTTTGGGCTCTGGCTACCTGATAGGGTGGCGGCTGGGCGTCGTGGTAATGGTGCGGACAAGATTTTGGGCACCTGTTATCGCCAGAGAAAAACTCATTGGCGCAAAGGGCACTGTTAGGGATCCCCTCGACCCGCAAGGTGTCGTTGCCATAGAGGGAGGGAAATTTTCTGCAATATCAGCTAACGAAAACATCCCCAGGGGAGAGGAAGTTATAGTGTCGGGAATCTCTGGATGGAAGCTAGTGGTAGAAAAAGCAACAAATCTAAAAACAATGAGCGATTCTTCACAAGAATGACGTCCTTGTAATTACACGTGTGTACTAAAAAAACTACCTTCTTCCTCTGGATTCCAAAGCGGCTATTTGATAGGCTTAGCTAACCCCGACAATCGCAAATTACCAGCATATGGGGAGAGTTGGGGGTAAGCCTCACCGGGGGGAGGCGGTTATCCGGGTACTTTGACAACCGAAGTCCACACTTTATGTATGTGGATTGGATTCGCGGAGAGGCAGATGACAATTGGCAACAACTCACCAGAGGACTTCTGGCAAGCTAGAGCTGCATGTCGGGGGCAACACGCGTATTTGTTTTTTCCTCCGAATCACTTTGAACGGAAACACGAAAAACTACAGCGGGAAGCAGCTGCCAAAGCTATTTGCCGAACGTGCCCCGTGATTGACGAGTGTCGGGAATATGCCCTTGCAATAAGAGAACCCCACGGAATCTGGGGGGGACTAACCGAAGCAGAGCGCAAAGAAATTCTCGCTAAGCGCCACATCGCTAGCTGATCTTCGACCTGATATACAACCGCCCCGCGGCCAACCTGTAGCTGGTAAAGGCCGACTGGGCTCGCCCCCGACTACCTGAAGCAAAGCGCTAGCCGCTTTACCTTTCGTCCAACTAGAGGTGCTCCAGGCATCGAAATGATGCAACAATTGTCCGGTCTGAATTTCACACCCACGATAAACCGAACAGGCCGACCCGGGACTGACTTCGGATGTCCGGAGCGTTGGGACCAGGAGCCTTGGGACCAATAGATCTTTGTACGAGGCTCCGCCCGAGAAACTTTTCCACTCTGGACCACGAGTTCGGAGTTAGGACTCGACGATACATAGAAACAATTCAACGACAGGGAAAGGTAACTCCGCCGAGAGCACTTTTATATGGCTGGAAACGACGAGTACCACCTTGAGTGGAAAACGTGCATAGTCGAAGGGCGAAAGGCCGCCTACGGGGAGGCTGGCGCCGGAGAACCCCTTCTATTCCTTCACGGATGGGGTTTAGGACAACACTCCTACAAGCGAGCCATGAAACGCCTGTTGAGACTGGATGTTCGCGTTATTGCGCCTGCCCTTCCTGGCTTCGGAGGCACAGAGGACTTGCCAAAAGAAAGCTTTTCCATGGAGGGATACGGGGATTGGGTCGCTTCCTTTTTGCACGCCATCGGAGTGGTCGATCCCGTTATGGTCGTAGGCCACTCCTTTGGCGGCGGGGTGGCGATTTCGTTTGCCCACCGCCACACTTACAGCGTGCGCCTACTCGTCTTGGTCAACTCGATCGGTGGATCCGTATGGGCGCAAAAGGACTCCGTAGTCAAATCGATGAAAGAGCGACCCTTGTGGGACTGGGGTATACATTTCCCAGCAGACGTACTTCCCGTCCGACAGATTACGAAGGTGTTGCCCGTGATCCTGGAAGATGCCATCCCGAACCTCTTGCGAAATCCAATGGCTCTGTGGAAAGTAGGCAATTTGGCACGCCAAGCAGATCTCCGCAAAGAGCTCCAGGAGCTGAGAGATAAAAATGTGCCCCTAGTGATTCTTTGGGGGAAAGGAGACCGAATTATCACCCAGGAGGCCTTCGAGGACTTGTGTAGGGCAGCCAAGATCGAGGGGGACGTGGTTTCGGGAGGACACACCTGGCTGTTAGCGGATCCCGATGCCTTTGGCGAAGTTATGACGAATGTTGTGGCGGTAGCCCGCGTCGCCAACCGAATAAAGCCATCGAGCCAGAAAGCCAAAACAGGAGCAGCATCAACGTCCAGCATGTGAAACGACTGCCGGTCGACCATCCCATAGCTGATCACGTTCATTAGTGAGGAGAACTAGGTGAGCGATCCATCAAATTCGGTCCCAATTAGACCGGCCTCCACAGTTGTGATGCTAAGAAAGGCTCGGGTGCCGCCCTCTCCAGGGCCTCTCGAGACTGACGCCCGCGATGAGCCTTTCGAGGTGTTTATGGTACGGCGAAGCTTTCGGAGCGAATTCGTGGGTGGCGCATACGTGTTTCCGGGAGGTGCTGTGGACTCCTCCGACTCGGACCTCTCGGCCTTCTTCCTCGGGCTGAGCGATGAGGATGCCTCTGCCCGCCTTGCGCTCGATCACGGGGGCCTGCGGTGGTACGCAGCCGCTGCGAGAGAGCTTTTCGAGGAAGCCGGGGTTCTGCTAGCCGCACACGCCAATAGTGCTCCCATAGATCCGTCTTCGGACCCAGGTCTGGCATCACAGCTCGTCGAGTGGCGTAGGAGGCTCAACGCCAAGGAAGCGACCTTTGCCGATGTGCTAGAGGCACTGGGCGTCTTCCTCGACATCAACCAGCTTCACTTTTTCTCGCATTGGGTCACCCCGCCAGGACAGCCCAGGCGATACGACACAAGATTTTTTTTGTGCGAGATGCCCGCCGCGCAGAAACCTCTCCACGACGGGGTAGAGACCACCGACAGCCTTTGGATCACTCCTCGAGATGCCCTGCAGGCCGCAACAGAAGGAAGAATGACGATCATCTTCCCCACTCTAAAAAATTTGGAACTGCTAGCGTCGAGAGGGGGAATCAAACAAACTATTGCCTGGGCCAAGCAGCACACTCCCAGAGTCGTAAAGCCACGAGTCGCTATGGAGGAAGGCTTTGTCAGAATTCTGATCCCTGGAGATCCGGGGTACGAAGATGCCGAGGAAGTGAATTGATTTTCTCTCTACATCAAGACGCCACACATCAGGCGAGCCCACAACATCAACCCGATCAAGAGAATCTGGGTCGCATCCGTCAGGTACCGAATGGAACTGGACCGACCTGGGGGACTAGAGGAATACGCGGATGGAACGAGAGCAATCATCCTTTGGCTGCCTCCGTCCCTCAACAGGTAGGACCTGGGATCCTAAGAGTCTTGGCTCCTAACCCAGGCGTTATGACAGGTCCAGGAACCAACACGTACATAATCACCTCGTCAAGCGAGGCCGCGGTCGTGGATCCCGGGCCAGCAGATGCGCGTCATCTAGAAGCGATCGCCTCTGCTCTCGGAGGCCGCAAATGCACTGCAATCCTCTTGACCCACCATCACGTGGATCATGTCGAAGGAGCCTCGCGATTGGGAAAGCTTCTTGGCGCACCGCTGGCGGGGTACCCATCCAAGCTACAAGTGGACATTCATCTACATGACGGATCGTGCCTCACCGTTGGCGGCGAGCGCGACATAGTGGCGGTGCATACCCCAGGACACGCCTCCGACCACCTCTGTTTTCTCATCTACTCGTCAGGCATAGTACTTACAGGTGATCACCTAATGGGGGGAAACACCTCTGTGATAGCCCCGCCGGATGGAAACATGGGCCAGTACGTCCGGTCTCTTCAAAAACTAAAAGACATGAATCCCCGCTATGCTCTTCCCGGTCATGGTCAGCCCTTACCTGATCCTATTGAAGCGATCGAGTGGTACGTTCAACATCGTATGGAGCGAGAAGCAGCAATCTTAGGAGTGCTCGCCTCCCAAATGAATAAGTGCTGGACGATCCAGGACATCGTGGAAGTCGTTTACAAAGATGTTCCGCCTTCTGCTCATAAAATCGCCCAGTACTCGGTCTGGGCCCACCTGCTCAAGCTAGAAGAAGAAGGGAGGGTACGAGCACTTGGAGAAGAAGGTCTCCAATCCTTGTGGCAGCTCACCCAGAACCCGACTTAGCAGAGCGAGTAGGCGGCAAAGGCCCAAGGGCGGAGAGTCCGCCATACCTCACCTCTCCCCTGCTTCTATTGTTTTCCTGGGCGTGTTCTTTGCAACGGTAGCTGGAGTGGTGGCATGGCTCATTACCTATGGAGGCGTCAGCCCGCAAGAGCGTGCTCGCCGAGAAATAGAAAAGCCTATCGGGCCATTGCCAACTGGGGAGCCTCCTCCGATAGCTGCGGCTGGCCGTGTAATCTATGAAAGAAACTGCATGTCATGTCATGGGAGCCGCCTCTCTGGAGGAATCGCTCCCAGCTTGAGGGCCCGCCGATACGACTCATCCAGATGGACGGATCAGGACCTCGCGAACGTAATTTATGCAGGCTCGGGAAGCATGCCTGCCTTCAAAAACACGCTCTCCGGAGGCGAGATCGTAGCCGTGGTGAGCTACATTCGGTGGGAGCAGGGGCTGCCCCTTCCAGAGGGAGTCCGCAATCTACCTCCAGAGAGCATAACGCCGTAACGATTTCGACCATTCAACCAGAGGGTAGGAGATAGCGTTGAGCGACCACCCCCACACATCTGAGGGCACCTCCGATCGCTCCTTGGAACCGGAGGGTGTTTTGGAGCTAGCCCCGTCCGAAGCCCAAGGACAAGAAAAGAGTAAACCTGAGATCCACCCTTCTTCGAGTCCGCCGTCCAATTCGTCAAAGCCATCGCTTCTAAAAACCCTTGCCTTTGTTTCACTGATTGTTTTCGTCTTCGTCGCAGTCGCCACAGCTACTGCGGTGGCAGTGATGGCCCGCAGAGGAACACTGACTCTTCCTTGGGAGAGCAGATCTCCTCGATCAACGGCGTCTCCGAGTGGATCTCCTTCTGGAACCGATACTGACGCGGCTCGCCCTCGTGTGCCTCCAACAGGGACCATCGGGACCCTAAGAGGTGGAGCGCCTCTCGGTGGAAACGAGAACCAGACAGGCGAATTCGAAAGCGAACTCGGATACATGACTCGGATTCCGCCAGGATGGACAGTGACTCAGAAGGCCAGAATAGGAAGCGCAGACTCGGAGATCGACGTTTTTACCAACGGACGAGAGGGCGATGACTACGCTGTGATTCAGGTCTTGAGCCTGCAGTCTCCAGGCCTCGATCCATTGGCTGCAGCGTCCCAAGTAGCTACGAAAGCCTCTTCGCAGCAGGGATACTCGATCATGGTACAACCGCAAAAAACGAAATTCGCAAAATTCGATGCTGCGTCTTTTAGGGCATACGCTGTCCAGAGCGGCTTTCCCTTGATTGTAGAGGTGTACGTAGTCGCAGGACCGGAGGGTCAGTTGCTACAGGTTCAGTTCGCATCCAGCCTCGAGGGAATTATCAAGCAAGCATCCGCTTTCTCGGCTTTCCAGGAGCGATTCGAATTTGCATCCGTTCGACCCTGAGAACTTCCGAGGCGACTGCCAGTCCTCGATTGCGATAGGCTATCTTTGGCTAGGACGGATGTGCCGCCGCAAAATTTCAACCGCTGAGGCTCGAAAACGGAGAGCGACCGAAAGTCTTCAAAGGAGAAATTATGTCGGATTACAAGCTGTACATAGGAGGAGAGTGGGTAGAGGCGGAGAGCGGAAAGTCGTTCGAGACTATAGATCCCTCTACCGGAGAGCCCTTTGCCACAATTGCCAGAGGTGACAGGGCCGACGCTGCCAAAGCAATTGACGCGGCGTATGAATGTTTCCGTTCCGGAGTTTGGTCGAGCATGCCCGGCGCAAAGAGGGCAGACATACTTGATCAAATAGCCGACAACATCTCTAAGAACAGTCAAACTCTGGCGCAACTCGAGTCAAAAGACTCGGGGGGAACCATTCGCAAAGCGCAACTCGCCGACGTAACCGGGGCTTCTCAGGCATTTCAGTTTTTCGCCCGAATGGCGCGAGAAATCCCCGACATCGAACCACAGGAGCCATCCTCTATTCCTGTTCCATCGGATAACTACGTGCGACGGGAGCCCTATGGTGTCTGCTCGGGGATCGTGCCGTGGAACTTCCCTCTTCTGATGGCAGCTTGGAAGATTGCACCCGCCATAGCGGCCGGTAACACAGTGGTCTTGAAGCCAGCAAGCTACACTTCTATAACGGCTCTCGAGCTGGCAAAGCTCATCGACCAAACAGATATTCCCAAAGGAGTTGTGAACGTTGTAGCCGGCCCCGGCGGAGCCGTCGGAGAAGAGCTGGCCTCCAACCCGAAGGTAGCAAAAGTTGCATTCACGGGATCCACAGAGGTTGGGAGGCGCATCATGCAGCTCGCCTCGACGACGGTAAAGAAGTGCACATTGGAACTGGGCGGTAAATCCCCTGCCCTTGTCACAGACGACGCCGACCTCGATTTGGCTGCGTCGGGGGTCCTGTGGGGCACGTTCTTCCACTGTGGACAGGTCTGCGAGTCTGGTACTAGGGCGCTCGTGTATGAGTCGGTATATGACGAGTTTCTCTCGATGCTCGTGGACCGAGCTGGAAAGCTCAAGATCGGGCCGGCCGGCGACTTCTCCACGGATTTGGGGCCTCTGGTCTCTGCCCAGCAGCTAGAGACAGTTGAGCGCTACGTTTCCATTGGCAACAACGAAGGTGCCAAGCTAGTCTGTGGCGGAAAGCGAGCAGAGGTTCCGGGTCACGAGGGGGGCTACTACTACCAACCCACGATATTTGCGGACGTAGATAACAAGATGAAAATCGCCCAAGAGGAGATATTCGGGCCGGTTCTCTCGGTTATCAAGGTCAGAGACGACGACCATGCTATAGAAGTCGCCAACGACTCCATCTATGGGCTCGCAGGCGCCGTGTGGTGTAGGGATCGGCAACGAGCCGAAACCTTGGCGGCACGAATCGAGAGCGGAACGGTCTGGATCAACGACCACCATCTCATCAACGCCAAGTACCCCTTTGGGGGTTATAAGCAGAGCGGCATAGGGCGGGAGCTAGGCAAGTACGGGTACGATGAATATCGCCAGATAAAACACGTCCACATAGACAAGTCTGGAAACAAAAGTTCTCACATGCACTTTGGCGTGCTCTCTCCGACGCTTGTGCAGTAATACCGGGTGCGATCAAGATAGCGTTCCATCCCATGGATGCCGGCATCCGCAGCAGATCGGAGGTCGCATGAAGGTATCAGCTACCGACAAAGCCTTACGAGTGATAAATGAAGTCAAGTCCGTGCGATCGGGAAGGCTCGTGATCACCTTGGGAACTGGGTGTTGCGAGTCTACTGCTCCATTTCTATACGAGGACTTTGATCCGGGCCCTGACGCTAAAAAAGTCGGTGACATAGCTGGCGTTGAGGTGTATGCGCCTGGGTGGCTCGCCGACCTCTACGAGGGAGACGAGATGGTTATAGATGCCGATACCGAGGTGATTACGGAGAGTTTTAGCATAGAGACCGTGATCGACGCACGTCTCAAGCTAGAAATCCCGGAGCGAGAACTTCCCAAGCCCTGATTTTTCCGCAGAACAATTTTCACTTTCGTGCCTGCACTGGAAGCAAAAGGGGTCCGCAAGGTCTATAGGGGCCTGGCTGAAGATGTGGAGGCCCTGAAGGGCATCGACCTATTGGTGGAGCCGGGCGAGTTCGTTGCTGTCATGGGTCCCTCTGGGTCCGGTAAAACAACTCTACTCAACTGTCTCTCCGGCCTTGACACAATCGACGAGGGCCAGGTACGCGTGGAAGGAGTAGACATCCACGCGCTTTCGGACAAAGCGCTCTCCAAATTCCGCGCAATGAAAATTGGCTTTGTATTTCAGTCGTTCAACCTAATACCGGAGTTCAGTGCTGTCGAGAACGTAGAGCTTCCTCTACTGCTTGCAGGAAAGAGTCCGGCTGAAGCCCGCAAGTCGGCCGTGGCCATCTTGGAGAAATTGGGGATGTCAAAACGGCTCGGCCACAGACCATCGGAACTCTCTGGAGGAGAACAACAGCGTGTGGCTATCGCACGTGCGCTTGTCAGCTCGCCCGCGATCGTATGGGCTGACGAGCCAACGGGGAACCTCGACTCCGAGAACTCCAAAGCCGTTCTCCGCCTGTTGCGCCATGCCAACTCAGAGGGACACACCGTGGTTATGGTGACTCACGACAGAGAGGTGGCATCGGTAGCAAAGCGCCTCGTGCAGATGCGAGACGGGCGAATTCTCTCCGACGAACCAATCACTCACTGACTTAGCCCGCTCCGTCGGTTAGGTGCGTTCTCAAGCGCCACACGCGCCAAGTAAGCGAGCAGCACTCGACGGGATACGAAACGGATGTAGGCCGACTTGAGAGTACCTAAACAGGTTTAACCGCAAGCTGGGACACGCGTGCTGTGCACGAAGAATCGTCTATTGGAACGAGTAGCTCACAACAGATTTTGTCGGCAATAGCAGTGATAGCTTTTGCGGCGGGCGAGTCCGGCTTTGACAAAACAAGCGGCTTTCCTGTGTCCGCCGCTTCCATCAGCGCCGGATCTAGAGGAACTTTGCCCAGCAGTGGAACTCCAAGATCGCCGGCCAGCCTCGATCCACCTCCGCTCCCAAAAATCTCGTACTCTGCCCCGTGCTCGCACACGAAAGCAGACATGTTCTCGACGACTCCTAAGATGTGAAGGTAAGACCGTCGTGCCATGTTGGCCGCTCTAGAAGCGACTTTCATTGCGCTTAGTTGGGGTGTCGTAACTACGACCACTTCTGCGTTCGGGAGCAACCTCGCCAATGCCATCTGGATGTCGCCTGTTCCAGGGGGGAGATCAACAACCATGTACTCCATGGCACCCCACCGCACATCCTTCAAGAACTGCTCGAAGGCGCGCGATAGGACGAGCCCTCGCCACATGAGCGCTCGATCTTCACTCTCTACCAAAAGGCCAGTGGAGGCCAGCTTGATCGACCCTGTTCCCACCTCGAGGATGTGTGGGTGAATCTTTCCATCCTTGCCGCCCAACCTAGCCGACGCCCCCAACATCCTCGGAATCGAGAAACCCCATATGTCCGCATCGAGCAGTCCAACCGTGTATCCCCGGGACGCTAAAGAGCATGCTAGATTCACCGACAGGGTCGACTTTCCTACCCCGCCCTTGCCGGAGGAGACCGCTATTACATGGCAAGATGGCGGCACCTCCGTCGCTTCCGGATTGTCATGACGCAGCTTCCGTACGCGGTCCATGACTATAGATCTTTCCTCGGGCGACATCTCGGCCATCACAACCTCAACCTCCCGCACGCCTTCGAGAGAGGCCACCCTTGACTTGACGGCCTGCTCAATGGGCCCACGAAGAGGACATCCCGCTATTGTCAGGGCGACGCTTACGATAGCCTTTCCATCTTCTAGCTTCGCACCCTTGAACATGCCCGCCTCAACGATGTCCACTCCGAGCTCGGGGTCGACAACAGAGCGAAGCACATCCTTGACTTTTTCTCCGAAGCTAGCTTCTCGCTGTCCCATTGCTGTGCCGTTCCTGTCGCCTATGTCGATTGCAAGGTTGCGCTTGCGAGTTGACTCTGGTGTATCCCTTCTGGGCTTAGAACCCGACCGCACTCGTTCGCGGTTTGCTACAATAAATACAGGATATTCCGTGTAAATTTATACTACGGCGCCGTCGAGGAGTGATCAAAAGGGAAGTGCCAACCAAAACCGCAGCCGAACACACCCGATCGGAGGCATTCCGGGTACTAAAGGCCCTGGCAGATCAGACGCGCTTCGAGATCTACTGCCTCGTCCAAGCCTCTCCCACCCCTGTCTCGGTTCAGCAGATAGCTGAGAAGCTTGGGATCCACCCCAACACCGCCCGGCCACATCTTGACCGGCTGAAGGAGGCGGGACTCGTCGTGACGGAGCCAGAGCTCTCCGGAAAGGTCGGAAGGCCGATCCACCTTTACTCCGCGACCTCGTACCGGCCCACTGCATTGATTGGCGATAGGGTTCTGCGGATCCTGCGAGGAGTGATTCGTGACACTCTCGCCGAGCTCATATCCGAGTACAGGGTGAGCCCTCAGGAAGCGTACGAGCTAGGCAAGATTTGGGGCCGCCAGATCCGAAAGAGCGCTGAAGGAGAGCGGCCTGCCAGTCAGCCTCCCCGGCGGGCAAAAAGCTCTCAGAATGTTCCACATGAGAGGAGCGTAACTCAGCTCCAACTGGGGCGGAGATCCATGGCTGCCATTTCGGAAGATCTCGAGTTGCTGGGCTTTGAGCCTTCCGTTGAGGGTAGCGACGATGAACAAGTGGTCTTTTTTGGAGACTGCCCCTATCGCGACTTGGCCCTTGCAGCGCCCGAGATCGTGTGTACGGTGCACAGGGCTATATGCGAGGAAAGTCTCGGCTCAGTTGGGGAGGGCATCAAAATAGCGCAGTTTCACTCAATTGAATCCGGTGAGCCGTGTCGAGCCATTCTCAAAGGGCCCGGACCCGATAGTTTCGTTTTACACTCCCGTACTGACGATGCAGAGACGGTAAAATCACGTAAAAGGCGGAAGAATTCAGAGTTTTCCGACGGTTCGTCAAAGAAAAATGGGAGGTAGGTGATGATACTTCTCACCGAGCCTGCGGCCAGAAAAGTAAAAGAGCTGATGAGCCAGGAGGGTCGACCGGACCTGGCGCTGCGAGTAGCGGTGAGACCAGGTGGATGCTCGGGCTTTACCTATGAAATGTACTTCGATAGCGACATTGGCGAAGACGATGAGGTCGTTGAGGTACACGGCGTTAAGGTCGCCGTAGACAAGATAAGCTCCAAATTTCTAGACGGAGCATCGCTGGATTACCGGGAAGGTCTAATGGATGCGGGCTTTACCTTGGACAACCCCAACGCGCAGCGAACCTGTGGCTGCGGACAATCATTCAGCTAGGGGTAAACCACCCTTGACATAGCCCGCCGAGCAACGTAGCGACTCTTAACGAGAGATAGGCTGGGCCGACCTCAGAATCCCCTCGACCTCCCTACGCTCGGAGTCCCACTGGTCTTGAGGAGCGGCATAAACCACGTAAACCACGCGATTGTTGAGCGGGACAACGGCTACCGCTTCATTGAAGTACTCTCCCGCCATCGACCGCTCGGCAACAAAACTCACACCCTTCGAGCCGAACACTTCCACTTCGCTACGCCCCTGCAGCCTGGTGTCGTTCGAGAGCGAATAGACCAAGGCCAGTTCCTGAGCATCATCCGCAGCGACCTGCGGAGACGAGGTGTCGGTGGCTACAGCTTTAGAGAGTATCGCTAGTCTAGTACTGTCTTTTACGAACACAAGCGAAGGCTCGGCTCCCCAGCTCAGAATCTTCGAAGTTACGACAAAGTAAGATGGCCACTCGGTGCTGGATCTCACATCTCGCCATCGGTCAGAGACCTCAAAGGAGAAACCGATCTTCTCTGCAGCATCACGGGTGGACTTGGGCCGCATCGACAGCCCCGCTACAACCAAACCAATGACGACCATGGCCACTCCGATGGCGACGATACCCTGTATCCCCAGCTTCTCTCGAGCTCTACAGAGAGGCAAAACAAACCGATCGGGTACCCACTGGCGGATCCTCTGCGACCACGACAACTTCCCCTCCCATAGGACCGCCTCTCGACCCGTGTCTTCGGTTTTGCGATTCAGCAAGAATCGCTTTTTATACACAGCGGCCCGCTTGGGATGGGCTCTGTGTTCAGTCCGAGATCTGTGTCTTTTTAGCGGCGAAAGAATCGAGGCAGTGTTGGATTGCGTCTTTACGCGCTCCTCCTCGTCCAGATGGCTATCACCCAACTCAGATCGTCCTCCAGCAGGCGCCGAGTCACCTTCCAGGGCTCCAACTTCGGAAGGACTGCTAGAGGGTTCGCGCTTTCCAAACAGGGTTTTCGCCAGAATCGAGGGATGCTTGCCACGGGCGATGCGCCTAGCATCGTCGCTGCTGCGTCGAGAACCCCTGGATTGCCCTCGCCTCCGGTATTCTCCTCGGCCCGTTACGATCCCGACGAGCGGAGCATGGCACTCTCCGCAGATGACGGACACGGACGCGTTGTCAAAGCCGCACTCGGGGCAGACAACAGACCCGTTTTGCGAATCAGGCGCGCCTTTTTCTTCGTCTTTACCGGAGCCTTTGGGCACCGATAACCGCCCTTCTGAAGCAGAGCTCACCCAAGTACCAAAAAATCAGCGGCTAACCTATCCAGCGTACTCGGCTTTGGAGTGGTAACTTCGTCAACCGGAACACTAGGCTCGCGCTGATTCCCGGAAGACTTACGAATATTGTTGTACGAAGATTAGAGGTCACCACCATGGCCCGCCTTTCGAGCGCAGTTCGGTTCAAGCTAAGAGTAATAACGATCGTAGGAGCTGTGTGGCTAGGCGTCGTACTCGCCATTATGTTGTGGCCGAAATTTCCGGTTGGAAACTGTCCAGACTCCCCACCGGACACAGCTTACGTATGTAGAGTGGGCTATAACGACGATTACGACCGTGCAGTGACCCGCAGAGACCTTCTTGTAGGCCTAGAGACGGGGATTTTGCTGGGAGTAGGAGCCATACTCTGGCTTCTTCAGCAGCCTGGAGAGACTCTCCTCTCTGGACGCCCTATAACCAGGCGACAGGCATCCACGCTCTCCAGCAATGAAAGCTCAAGAGTCCATATGTCCGAAAAGAATGACACATGAACAAGCGAACGATAAGCGTGCGTCTTCCCAAGGCTGGGCCGTACTCTCCGGGCGTGATAGCCGGAGACCTGGTCTTCGTCTCCGGTCAGGTCGGCTTTTCCCCTGCCACCGGCCGGCTCGTAGAAGGAGGGGTCGAAAAGGAGCTTCGTCAGGCATTTGCAAATGCCCAAGAAGTGCTCGCCGAGGCCCAATGCAAACTCTCGGACGTAGTTAAGGTCACAGTGTTTGTCACTGATTTATCGCAGTTTCCGGTAGTCAACAAGGTGTTCGAAGAGATCTTCCCATCTGAAGCCCCTGCCAGAACGACAGTAGAGGTCTCAGCATTGCCGTTGGGTGCCGCGGTGGAGGTGGATATCGTTGCGGCCATTCCCTCAGGATAAGAGTGGTTGCCAACACAACGACGTAGCGGGGCCGGTACCAAGGAGGCCGGCCCCCAAATGGTACCCCCACGAAAACTCACATTAGGTGAAGGATACAAGGACTAGAGATGGGAGACGTCTAATGGGACCGATTCTTGTAGTGATGTGGCTTGTTGTCGTGCTTCCGTGCGCTATCTTTGCGGCAGGATTTCTGGCGTCTAGTGCCCTTGAAGTCCTTATGCGCCGACTCGCTGGTACGGTCACGGCATCCGAATCTCACAACTGACCAAGAGCCAACATGAATTTGCTTGTAGGCGCAGCCCGCATTTTCCTGGGCTCGGTTCTGTTGGTAGCTGGAGTCGCCAAAGCCAGAGACAGAGAATCTTTCCGCAAAGCCGTAGTTTACTTCGGCGCTAATTCAGCTGCTATCCGCACGGCAGCGTCGTACGCGGTCCCCACATTCGAGATAGCCGTTGGCTTCATCCTAATAACAGGAATTGCGTGGCGTGCTGCCTCTGTCGCCGCAACGGGAGCCCTCGTGTCGTTCACCCTTGCTGTGGTAGTGCGTTTGGTTACGCAAGGCGAGGCGAAGTGTGCGTGCTTTGGATCGCTGCTCCGCAGCCGTATAGGCCCTGCCACTCTCGTGCGCAATCTCGTGCTGATCTCGCTTGGGATCGTTGTTTTTCTCGCTGGGCCAGGAAGTCCAGTGATCAAACTCCCGGGGTCTTCGTAGCACTCACGTCAAGTCTGTGGCCGCCTTCCAGCAGTGGATCCTTGAGGGGAGGCTACCCCGCCCCATCGGACGTTACCGAACCGATACCCAACAGAACGAACGGTCTGGATCAAATTGGCGTGTTCTTCGCCAAGTTTTGCTCTAAGCCTCCTCACATGGACATCCACGGTCCTAGCTCCGCCGTAATAGTCATAGCCCCACACACGGTTCAAAAGCGTCTCTCTTGTGAAAACCTTTCCAGGATTGGAAGCAAAAAATCGCAGAAGCTCGTATTCCATGTAGGTGAGATCTAGAGGTCTTCCTGCTATGGCGGCCTGATATGTCTCGGTGTTGAGAGCGAGAGGTCCATAGGTGATGATCTCACTATCGCGGCTCTGGTTTTTGCGAGTCAAAAGAATCTTGATTCTTGAGTCAAGCTCATAAGGGTCCACCGGAACGCACACGAATTCGTCGAACAGATCCGTTCTAGAGTGGAGCTCCGCAAGACGATCCCTCTCGGCCACCACCACAATCGACACGTTCATAAATTCATTTGCCCTCACGGATCTGCAGAATCCGAAAGCACCTTCGGCACTGGTTTCGACTATGCAAACTGAAAAGCTATCGCTATCCGTACTCGAGGAAACCTCGTCGAGAGAGGAAGCTGGAGTCCATGCTAGTCCTAAGTGCTCTAGCGCCTGTACGAGTGAGTTCATCGGCGTGCTGGGGTAAACAAGACAGGGTTCCATTCCTCTAGAGCCTCTCGCTTCTGGTCGCTCCCAAAAGCTTACGTTTGCCGGCAGCTTTCGTTATCCCAGCGAAACAGCCGTTTCTTATCATCTGCACTCTGCGTCTGTGCTCGGCAACGGGGTACCGCTCCGCCCGCCGCGGTACTGCCCGCAACTCACACCTCTCCACACGCTCCAAGTTCGCGTCTTGCCCCCCGACGAGGTAATTCCGCTAAAGCAGGGGTAGATACCGCTCGATCTCGTACGGTGTCACCTGTGCTTTGTAGGCATCCCACTCTTCTTTTTTGTTTTTGATGAAAAACTCGAAAACGTGCTCACCGAGACTCTCAGCAACAAGCTCGCTCTGCTCCATTTGCAGGACCGCTTCGTGGAGGTTTTCAGGAAGAGTTTCGATTCCCAAAGCCTTGCGTTCTTCATCCGACATCTCGTATATGTTGTCGGAAGCCTCGGGCGGCAACTCGTAGCCATCTTGTATCCCCTTTAGTCCAGCAGCGAGCATCACCGAGAAGGCCAGATACGGATTGCACGCCGGATCCGGAGAACGAAACTCAATCCTGCACGAACCTTGCTTTCCCTCTTTGAATACCGGAACACGCACTAGGGCCGAGCGATTCTGACGCCCCCAACAGATGTAAACAGGGGCTTCGTAACCGGGAACTAGGCGCTTGTACGAGTTGACCCACTGATTGGTGACCGCAGTGATTTCTGCTGCATGCCTCAGCAAGCCAGCAATGAATCCCTTTGCAACGTTTGAGAGGCTATACTCGTCGGACACGTCATAGAAGGCGTTCTTATCACCCTCGAAGAGGGACAAGTGTGTGTGCATCCCACTTCCGTTTACCCCCTCTATTGGCTTTGGCATAAAGGTCGCGTAGTAGCCATGCTCCATCGCCACTTCTTTGACAGTGAGCCTGTAGGTCATCACCGCATCAGCCATAGTAAGTGCGTCGGTATAGCGAAGGTCTATCTCGTGCTGGCTAGGGGAAACTTCGTGATGTGAAAAGACCACAGGAATTCCCAACTGTTCCAAAGCGAGAATTGTTTTTCTTCGGAAATCCCTAGCTACGTCGTGGGGTGTCAAGTCGAAGTAGCCGCCGTTGTCCAGCAACTCTGGCGCCTTCGAGCTTTTGAAGTAAAAAAACTCCAGTTCCGGCCCCACATAGAAAGTGAATCCCATCTCCGCTGCCTTGGCGAGGTTTCGTCGAAGTACGTACCGAGGATCGCCGACAAAAGGCTCGCCGTCCACCGAGTAGATGTCGCAAAAAATCCGGGCCACCCCGTTCTCTTCGGGCCTCCAGGGCAGAATCGCGAACGTCGACGGGTCGGGGCGGGCGATCATGTCAGCTTCTTGAACCCGACTGAAACCGTCAATCGCAGACCCGTCAAATGTGATCCCTTCCTCGAATGCTTTTTCAAGCTCCTCGGGCGTTATGGCAAAACTTTTCAAGAACCCGAGAACGTCGGTAAACCACAAGCGGATGAAACGGATACCCCGCTCCTCCACCGTGCGAAGGACATACTCTTCCTGGCGATCTATTGGCTCTAAAGCCCCAGCTGTCTCCATCTTCAGCTCCTCGCAAACTTCCTAATTCATATGCTGCACCGGGGGAGTCGTCCCTTCCCCCGATGCAGTCTCGCATCCCTTTGTTACCTCATTGTTTCAAACATGAGCGTTTTTCTAACTAAGCAAGGAAAAGCTTTAGAGTTCGAGATGCACGGCCCTACTTTCCCTTCTGGATTGGCAAAACTGCATTCGTCAAGAAGCATAACTGCTTGCTCTATGAGGTGTACGGGGCAGCTTCCCTAGCGAACCTGTGATGCCCAGATAGATGAATAGACACAAATGTCGCTAAAGTTGATCATGACGACTTATAAACACCTGTGGTTTGAACCAGCCTACAGAAGAGACCATCCAAAAGCTGCACAGTGGGTAACCCTATAGCCAACCCAACAGACACGACCGATCTCGCGGATCGAATACTCAAAGTCTCCCTCCGCTATGGTGACTTCGTGCTCTCTTCGGGGAGGAGATCTCGCTACTACGTAGACAAATATGCGTTTTTGTGCGATCCACAGTTGTTGAGGGAAGTGGCATCAGCACTGCTCGAGCGAGTGCCGCCTGAGACCGAAAGGATTGCAGCTGTAGAAGGTGGTGCCGGGCTACTGGTCACAGCAATGAGCCTGGAATCTGGCATTCCTTTCCTCATAGTGCGCAAGGGGCGAAAGGGCTACGGTCCGGACAACTGGCTAGAGGGTGACTGGCACCCACAGATGCCCGTAGTACTCGTGGAAGACATTGTCACCACAGGAGCGCAGATGGCAGCAGCTGCTCAAGCACTGGCCGCCGGCGATCTCCACATACTGAGGCTGTTATGTGTCGTCAACAGAGGCGAGACCACCGGCTTTGCCAGTGAAATTGACTGCATCGTACGGCTCAGTAGCGACGACGATGTGGTGATGTCTATGTACCCTCCTCCGGAACACACGACTTCGAAGACCCGACGTTGATTTAACACTCCTGTCACATTGAGGCAACCAATATGAAATGAGAGGATGTCACGCTCTTCTAGTCGCTTAAAGGAGGCAGATTGAATCGCGAAGAAATACTTCGAATGATTGGGGAAGAGGGAATCGAGATCGTAGACCTTCGATTCTGTGACGTGCCAGGACTCATGCAGCACTTCTCACTTCCTCCAGAGGTGATCAGGGAGAGCGCCTTCGAAGAAGGCATCGGCTTCGACGGCTCTTCTATTCGGGGATACCAGGAGATCCAAGAGTCGGACATGATTCTCATCCCTGACCCGGACTCTGCGTACCTAGACCCATTTACTAAGCACAAAACGCTTGCCATCAACTGCTTCGTCCGGGACCCGGTCACCTCCGAACCCTACACGCGGGACCCCCGTTACATCGCGCACAAGGCCGAGGCGTACTTACGGAGCTCGGGCATAGCCGATCAGGCCTTCTTCGGGCCGGAGGCCGAGTTCTACATCTTCGACGACATCCGCTTCGATCAGAACCAGCACTCAGGTTATTACTACATCGACGCTGTCGAAGGAGTCTGGAACAGCGGCGCAGAGGAGAATCCCAACCTTGGATACAAGCCCCGGTACAAAGAGGGGTATTTCCCTGTCCCACCAATGGATCATTACCAGGACCTCCGCTCTGAAATGGTCCTAACGATGAAACAATGTGGGATTGATGTCGAGGTACACCACCATGAAGTCGGAACTGCTGGTCAGGCGGAGATCGACATCCGCTTCGACACCCTTCTGCGCACAGCGGACAAGGTCATGCTGTACAAGTACATCGTCAAAAACGTGGCCAGACGGCACCAAAAGACTGCAACCTTCATGCCAAAACCTATTTTCGAAGACAACGGGTCAGGTATGCACACCCACCAAAGTCTCTGGCGCAACGGCGAAAACTTGTTCTGGGACGAGTCCGGATATGCACAAATATCCGACGTCGCTCGCTGGTACATTGGCGGCCTGCTCGCACACGCGCCGGCAATTCTGGCGTTCGCGGCACCTACAACGAACAGCTATAAGAGGCTTGTTCCAGGCTACGAGGCACCGGTCAACCTCGTATATTCTCAGCGAAACCGGTCGGCCGCGTGCCGAATCCCCCTATATTCCCGAAATCCCAAGGCGAAGCGAGTCGAGTTTCGGTGCCCGGACCCATCTTGCAACCCATACCTGGCCTTCTCGGCAATGCTCATGGCCGGGCTAGACGGGATAAACAACAAAATCGAGCCTCCTGACCCCGTTGACAAGGACCTCTACGACCTTCCCCCCGAGGAGCTTGCGGGCATTCCCCAGGTACCTGGAAGCCTCGGCGAGGCTTTGAAAAGCCTCGAGAACGACCACGACTTCCTGTTGGAAGGGGGGGTGTTTACTCAGGACCTTATCGATACCTGGATAGAGTTCAAAACAGAACGGGAACTTCAGGAAGTCAACCTCCGACCCCATCCCTGGGAGTTCTACCTCTACTACGACATCTAGCTTCTGGGCAGGCGCGTAGAAGGCCAGGATGCCACACTTAAGAAAGTGCCGCATCCTCCAGCATTGACAGCCTACCGACGCAAGAAAAAGCCCGGGCAAAGTGGCCCGGGCTTTTTCAGTTAGGGGGCTCCACCTATAGCTGTACTTGTTCATAAAGAAATAGCTAGCTTGAAATAGGCGTCCGTTTGTAGTGGCCAGAAAAGGGGTCGGAATGAGCAATTTAGGCTGGACTCCCCCTCAATTTCCCGAAAGTTTTATGTGGGGCACAGCTGCGTCGTCGACTCAGTGCGAAGGAGCAGCCCCAGCCTCGAACTGGGCAACATGGGAAAAGTTGGGAAAGGCCCCGCCTTCTCGAGACGGGTCCGGGTTCTGGACGCGCTACAGCGAAGACTTCGCCTTGTTGAAACAACTGGGCCTCGATCACCACAGGATGTCTCTTGAGTGGGCCAGAATTGAGCCGCGGCCAAACGAGCGAGATCCCGAGGCCATCAAGCACTACTCCCAGGTGCTACAAGCAGCCCGCCGGGAAGGTATACATGTATGGATATGCCTCCATCACTTCACCCTCCCTCAGTGGTTCGAAAACTTGGGGGGATTTCGCAACCCAACTGCAAGAGCTGAACATTGGGTGCGTCACGTAGCATTCGTTGCGGAGCAATTCGGCGACGCGGCTTTCGGCTGGATGCCGATAAATGAGCCGATGGCGTACACGACCGCGGCATTTCTTTTTGGGTTTTTCCCTCCGGGCAAGCAAGGGTTTGATTCGTTTGCAGAGGCGACGGTGGCGATATTCGAGGCGTGGGCAGAGGCCTCCAATCTGCTGTCGGGAACGGGCCCGGTGGCTACGATCCACAACCTATCCCCGGTCATTCCTCTAGGCGACGATTCGTCCGCCACCGACACTGCCCGTTTGATCGATTCAGTCTCATGGGGCGTTCCTATTGCCGCCTTTAGAGATGGAATCGTGGCGCTTCCCGGGCGTAAGCCTGTCGAGATAAACGGAGTACAGGGCTCAGCTGATTATTTTGGCTTCTCCTACTACAACGCAATAGGAGTCTCTGCAAAGGAGAACGGGATCGGACTTCTCGGATATGTCACTACGTATCCACCCGGATCTCCCCCAGGTCCTCTCGGATACCACCCCTGGGCAGATGGTATAGCGATGGTCTTCGACCGCCTGCGACAAGAGCTCCCCGGGACTCCCTTGTTGGTCGCGGAAAATGGAATAGGGACGACCGATGATGGTGTGCGGGCGCAGTTTCTCATGCGTTCACTGGAGATTGTTGGCCGCAAGATCGATGAGGGAACACCGGTGGCTGGCTACTTTCACTGGACCTCTGTCGACAACTACGAGTGGCTTCACGGTTTCGAAGTTCCTTTTGGCATAATAAGCCGCGATCGACGCGTAAAGCCCAGTGCGCACATCCTGAGAGCTGCTGCCATTGGACACTGAATTCCACGACAATTCTTTGAACCCGAGGCATAAAACCAGCACAGCGAAGCCCGCCATGAGCCCTCGGCATAGCGCGGACCCGGATGCCTGGTGGCGTGAGGGCGTACTGTATCAGATCTATCCCCGTAGCTTTTTCGATGCTTCCGGAGACGGAGTGGGTGACCTTGAGGGCATCCTCACGAAGCTCGATTACTTAGACAACTTGGGGATTTCTGGCATTTGGCTTTCCCCCGTGTATCCGTCACCAATGAGGGATTTCGGCTACGACATCTCCGATTACCTGAACATCGACCCACTCTTCGGAGACCTGACAATCTTCGACCGCCTCGTATCGGAGCTCCACGCCCGGGGCATTAGACTCATCATGGATCTTGTACCCAATCACACCTCTAACAAGCACCCCTGGTTCAAAGAGGCATCAAGCTCTAGAAAAAGCCCAATGCGTGGATATTACATATGGGCGGATCCCGCCCCCGATGGAGGGCCTCCCAACAACTGGAAAGCGGCGTTCGGCGGAAGCGCTTGGACTTTCCACCCCGAGACAGGGCAGTACTACCTTCACTCTTTTCTTCCAGAACAGCCAGACCTCGACTGGAAGAACCCTCGCATTAGAGAGGAGTTCAAGGAGATAATGCGATTCTGGTTCGATCGGGGTGTAGATGGCTTCCGCATAGACGTTGTTCATATGCTCGCCAAGGACCCGACACTCTCTGATGACCCTCCCAGCAATCCTTTGGCTCACGTGTTGTACAGGCCGGAAGTTCACGAGTACGTAAAAGACTTCAGGCGGGTTGCCGACGAATACGAAGGTCGTATGCTCGTCGGCGAAACCTTCGTCTTCGATATCGAATATCTTCTCGAGTTTTACGGCAATGGGAGAGACGAACTGCATCTCGCCTTCAACTTTCCTTTTGCGCTTTGTGGATGGAACGCCAGATTCATGTCCAAAACCCTTGAGATCACGCTCGACAAGATCCCGCCAGGTGCCCGACCGTGCTTTATGTTCTCAAACCACGATCTACCGCGGCACGCTCTTCGATTCGGAGAGGGGTCCATAAAACCAGCGTGCCTTCTTCTTTTGACAATTCCTGGAACCCCGTTTTTATACATGGGTGAAGAGCTAGGAATGTTGGGAAATCCTCCGCCTGTCGAACAGAGGCTTGACCCCGGGGGAAGAGATGGGGCTAGAACTCCGTTTCACTGGAACTCATCGGCAAACGCTGGATTCTGTGCACCCGATGTGCGTCCGTGGCTCCCGGTGAGCGAAGAGTACGAGACAGTAAATGTAGAGACCGAAGAGGGGGATCCCCACTCGGTGCTCTCCCTTTACAGACGCGCCATTGCCTTTCGCAACCAATCCGAAGCACTAAGACTCGGTGACTACTCGCTGCTCCGAAGCGACGATCGACTGTGGGTATTTAGGCGATGGACTCGCTCGGAAGAGGTAATCGTTGCAGTCAACATGTCAGCCGACAAGGCCAAAGTCGACCTTCCCAAAAGTTTCGAAGGACACGTCGCTATCTCAACCGATCTCGCAAGCCTGCCAGAAAGCAGGCTCGTGTCGGCATCTCTTTTCCTCCCCGGTAATAGTGCAGTGGTTCTGAAGCGGCACACTCACTGAGATCCGGACATCTATCATCACGATTTAGGAACACCAGGTGACGGAGAAAGAACCACGTTGGCTCTGGGGGACGGGGGTGGTGAGGGAGTCACCGCGGGAGTCATAGTAGGCGTAACTCCTTCGAATGATCCCGGAGAAACAGTTGGGTGGGCCTCCGTCTGCTGGGGTGGAACAGGGCACTCTTCTCGTTCGGTCGGTACTACCGACTCTGGGAGAGTGACCCACGCACCGTCGGAACAGAACTCCCCTGAAAGCTTGCCGCTCTCCAAGGAGATCCGCACAGGCCTCATCTCCTCTCCGGGGCCTGGAAACTCTCCGCCAGAAAATACTGAAGCGGCAAAAGCCATGTAGTTTCGCCAGATCCAAGCTGGATAAGTTCCACCTGCGACTCTTACCCCGTGAACCGAGTACATAGGTACCAGGGCATCCGGATACCCCACCCACACCGCTGTAGAAAGTCTCGGCGTATAACCGACGAACCAAGCATCCGTAAAGTTCTCTGCAGTACCAGTTTTACCTCCTACTCGTATTCCAGGGATTCGTGCCCCTCGTCCGGTCCCTCTGGCTACTGAGTCTTGGAGGATTGCGGACGCCAACCAGGCCACGCCGGGTGGTAGTACCAGCGATGACGGGGACTCCATAGACAGACGCCTTCCGCCGGGGAACTCCACATACTCGACGGCGATTGGATTCCTTCGCACTCCGCCGGTGGCAAAAGGGACAAAAGCCGATGCCATCTCAAGCACCGACACACCGTTTTTCGTTCCCCCCAAAACCACCGCGGGGTTTGACTCCAGCCCAGTGGATATGCCCATGTCATAAGCAGTCGACACTACCGATGACGCACCAACTCTGAACACTAGATCGGCGAAGGCAGCGTTGATCGAATAAACTGTCGCATCCCACAAGCTCACACTTCCCCCACCACCTCTGTCATAGTTGTGAACGTGCCACAATTCCCCAGTGGGCAAACTGAACACACGGGGCGTACCATCCAACCTCGTCTGTGGGGGCACCCTTGCACGCAAAGCCGCCACTAGTCCAAAAGCCTTGAAAGTGGAGCCGGCTTGCCGGCGAGCATCAGTAGCTAAGTTGAACTGGCGTTTAGAAAAATCTCGCCCCCCGACCATTGCCACGATGTGGCCGTTCGATACATCGATCGAGATGAGGCCAGTCTCCGGATCTCCATCGGATCCTAGCGCTGAACGAGCCGCGGCTTCTGCAGCATCCTGCAGCTGTGGGACTATCGTCGTCTTTACTACCAGCCCGCCCCTATAAAGTTGAGTGGCACGGGCTTCTTCGTCGGCCCCGAGACGCGGATCGCTCAGCAGTCCTTGACGAACGAATTCGACGAAGTAGGGGTACCTGTAGGACGGATCGCCGCGCTGGGCTACCACCCCCAGTGGCTCCCTCTTGGCTGCCTCGGCAACATTTCGCTCTATATAACCCCGGCTCGCCAACTCCTCTAATACGAGGTTTCTACGATCGAAGGCAGTTCTGGGAGCGGCAACTGGGTTGTACGTTTGGGGAGCGCGAATTATCCCCGCTAATAGAGCAGCCTGAGAGAGAGAAATTTCCTCTACTCCTTTGCCGAAGTAGTACCGAGATGCGGCCTCGACGCCAAAAGCCCCGTTCCCCAAATACACCGAATTCAAGTACTCAGCTAAGATTTCGTCCTTAGACATTTCGCGTTCGAGCTTCGCAGCCACAGCTGCCTCTCTAATCTTTTGTTCTGCGGTTCTCGGGAGTGTGGGAAAGTATGTGTTTTTTACGTACTGCTCAGTGATCGTAGATCCCCCTTGGTGAATATCGTCGGCTGCGATGTTGCGCGCCATCGCCCTTGCCGCCGATGCGATGTCGTATCCCCTGTGGGTGTAGAAACGACGATCTTCTATAACGATGACCGCCTGTTTGAGCCGGAGCGGAATGCGCTCTATCGGAAGCGCGGTTCTTCTTTCGCTAAAGAACACTGCGATCTGGCTGCCGTCGGCAGCCAATACCCTAGTCGCCTGCCCTAACACCGCGGGACTAGGTAGGGACACTCCGTCGAACGAGAAAGGGGTGATGCCCGCCACGCAGCCCGATGCCAAAAACACAAAGGACAACGCAAGAGCTGCGACGGCTCGGTTGGGCATAACCTTTACACACAAGACCTTTTCGTTCCTGGCGAGCATGGCAAATTCAAGGTGGACAATCGCGGATACCCCACAAGTACTTTGGGGGTACATAGATGCTTTATCTACACGATAAAGGGTTAAACAGTAATAGTCAGCGTTGATGAGTGGGGTTAGCGAAGTGGTTTCCCGCATTCTAGCGTGGTTATCGGGACCGGGCTTGTACGCGCTTTTGGTCATTGCAGGAGCGTTCGTGACGGAGCGCTTGGCGCGAATTGCCATCAGAAGGATCTCCCGGCGATTCGCTTCTCCAGGCGAAACAGAAGGCGAACGCGAAAAAAGGACACGCGCTCTGGCAAGCGTTCTTTCTGGTACGGTGAGCGTCGCTGTCTACGTGATAGCGCTGGTCTCTATCCTCGATAGGTTTGGCCTACGAACTGGGTCGTTGTTGGCTTCGCTAGGGGTTCTAGGACTCGCTGTAGGCTTCGGCGCGCAAACATTGATACGAGACTTGATAGCTGGTTTTTTCATGCTAGCCGAGGGACAGCTCGCAATTGGCGACACCGTCCGCTTGCATACAGCGAGCGGACAAGTAAAAGGCACCGTCGAAAGGCAAGGTCTGCGAACTACAGTCGTGCGAGGCGCCGAAGGCGAGGCCCAGATAATTCCCAATGGGGAAATCAGGTTTGTTTCCAACTACTCGAAAGAATGGTCCAAGGCGGTAGTTGACATCGTCACCGATCCTCTGTCTGCACCAGAGGTAGGCAGCATAATGGATTCGGTGGCGCGCGGCTTGGCCCAAGAGCCAGAGTGGTCCGCGTCTTTTTTGGAAACTCCCGAATACCTAGGAGTCGAGGAAATCGAGAAAGACAGCGTAACGCTTCGACTCGTAGCCCGTGTTATTCCCTCCAGTCGAGCCGCCATTACGAGAGAGATCCGACGCAGGATACTCGAGGAGATGGCCTCGCGAGGATTGAGCGCTTCGACGACCGCTAGCGAATGAACGCAGGTTGTGATTAGATAAAAATATGTTTGAAAGTACCCCCGATCAAGCCGTCGAGTTTCTCGGCAAGACCTACGCGTTAGAAGAAGTTGCCATAGAGCCCGCTTTGGAATCCGCTCGACATCTCGTCGTGAAAGCTGCACCTCGCCTGGAGCTCAGATGGTCCGAGCTTGATCCTTCTTTTTTCTCAAAAGACCGAGCGGCGTACGACCTTCGGAGGCCCGAAGATGCTCCTACAGTCGCCAGTATCCAAGTGGACGGTTACGAATATCCGATAGTCGAGGCTACGGTGCACTGTGTGCGCCAGGGAAGCTCACTGCTTTTTGTACTCGAAGGCACCGCCGAGTCCGTAGAGTACGAGGGATGTGACGAGGTCGCCAAGCTCGTGCCATTCAGGGCAAAGTTCTTTTTGCGCGAGGAATAGAACCCATTGGAGTCATTCAGCCGCTCTAGCCTCTTCTAGGGAGCGCAAGAGTTGGCTGGGTAAAAACGGTCCTTCGAAACGGTCGTACACGTATCCCTTCGGAGTCACTACGAAAGTCATCGGCTCGGTAGGCAGCCTCCAATCATGAACTGCTTGTACATATGTTTCATCAGAGGGATCCCGAGGTTTCTCGTACACGTCTACATGAATGTAATAAGCCCCTGGATCCAGCACCTTAGCCTTCTTGAGCTGTTCGAGGGCTGGACCGCAAACAGCGCTTCTACAACGGAGTGGCGTTGCAAACATCACCACGACAGGAACTCCCGAGCCAATCACTTCATCGAGGCTGTGAGCGTACAGATCTGGGTCCGGCTCGAAATCGGAAGTGACCCTGGTGAAATCTCCCCCTTCAGAGGCGAGAGTTTTGGTGTGGGATCTGGGAGCTGGTTCGCCCCGAGAGGGGGCCTGTGACTTCTCCGCTACTACGGCTACGGTCGGGACAGGTTGAACTGGTAAGCCTCCAGGCTCCGGGTTAGTAAAGCGCACCAATAAATCCCAAGTCCCTGGAACAGGGAAAGTCACTCGAGTGCCATATACTCCCCTTCCCTCTTGGCTCGTTTCGATAAAAGGGGCATCGGCGGTAAAAGCCGCTCCATTGACATGTGGAGCCTCTTCCCGTTGCCCGTGGCGACGAGCCTCGATCGTTGCCGTCGACTCTTTGCTCCCCCTAAAGCTCCCGTCAGACCCTCTCACCGCGAGAACCAAGAAGTTAGTTCCTATAGCGAGATCGCTGTTTACGACAAAGACATCAAAGGTAGTGTCTTTGGGCGCTTCTTGCGGTCGTATACGACTCTCCCGGCCGAACCCACTATCTGACGAACAAGTCGATAGCAGTACCGCCACCACGCATAGCGCTAGAGGAGTAATCGGTAATCGCTTCAAAAACTTCCTTTCTGTAATTTCTCAACCCTCTTTGTCGCTCACCATGTTGTGGCAATTGCGAGGCCGATTAGGTGCGGGCGACAATCGTAATGCAACCTGGACTTTAGTTTTAGTCGGAATGTTTGGCACTGTCTACCTAACGGAGCGACGCATTGCGAATATTTAGAAAGCTGGCGGTGTCATCCTCCATTGCGGTAGGATTGCCCATTCTGCTTGGAGGCATCGTTCGAGCGACGGGGTCAGGCGATGCATGTCCTGACTGGCCCAAGTGTTTTGGTAGATGGCTCCCGCCCGCAAACTACCACGCTATTCTCGAGTACTCGCACAGGCTTGCTGCGGCGATTGCAGGGATATTTCTTTTGGGCCTCGCGCTGGCACTTCTGGCCAATGCTCAAGCACGAACACGGCCGTCCCTCACCGTTCCAGCTGGAGTAGCTTTCGCGCTGCTTATCTTCCAGAGTTACTTGGGAAAACTAGTCGTGGAGAGGGCTCTTTCGCCTGCGCTAGTCACTGTTCATTTAGGTACTGCCCTTTTGTTACAGGCGACAGTGACTGTAGCTGCTGTCAACGCGTTCTACGTTCCCGAGATTTTTTTTTCGGCCGCAAGTACACCGTCGCACGGGACGGAGGACGACATAGGTCTCGCGCAGCATGCTGCCCAGCGAGCTAGCAACGGGCGCTCTGACAAACGCAATCCTATCCGGCCGACACGCAGGTACCCTGCTGGGCTCGCGATATTGGCTGCCGCTAGTGTCTTTGCGGTGATTCTCGTGGGAGCTTATATGAGAGCGGAAGGCGCACAGCTAGCTTTCTCTGATTGGCCGCTCATGGCAGGCCGTATATTTCCTTCCCTTGACACCGAGGCTCGACGAATCCACTTCGCCCACAGGATCGCCGCGTTAGCGGCCGCCGTTCCAGTCGTGTGGCTAGCAGTGCGTACCACATCGCTCCGCCCTCGAATAGGCAAGATGGTGGCATTTGCGCATCTAGCTGCTGGGGCTTACATCCTTCAGTCACTAGCCGGCGCTGCTATTGTTCTTACCGACCTTTCGCAATGGTCGAGGGCGGTACATGTGGCTCTTGCGTCCTTGGCGTTTGTGTCGTCGATAGCGACGGCAGCCATATCTGTGAACGAAGCAAGAATTGTCCCATTAGAGGAATCTAGTGATGCTCAGGTTCAATCTGCATGAGTACCGAGACTAGTACCCACCAACCCGCAAATCCTTACCCCCTCGACGACAACGTGTCGGGCGATACGGGTTTCCGAGAGCAAAAGTCCGTCTTAGCGAGCCGAGTGAGCGAGGTCCTACACGCTTACCTCGCTCTGACAAAGCCGCGTATCATCGAGCTTCTTCTAATAACAACGGTTCCTGCTATGGTGGCGGCTCAGCGGGGGATACCTCGCCTCGAAAGTATCGTGGCTACAGTACTTGGCGGAACACTCTCCGCAGGCGGAGCAAATGCCATCAACAACTACTTTGACAGAGACATTGACGAACGGATGGCTCGAACCCAGCGCCGCCCCTTACCCTCCCACAAAATCATTCCTCGTGACGCATTGGTCTTTGGGATAGTGCTCGGGACCGCGGGCTTTTTGGTATTAGGAGCTTTCACTAACTGGCTAGCTGCGTTCCTTGCAACGGCTGCTTTGGTTTTCTATGTAGTCGTCTACACTCTGATCCTCAAACGTCGCACTCCGCAGAACATAGTCATCGGAGGAGCCGCCGGCGGTGTCCCCGCGCTTGTCGGTTGGGCAGCCGTCAGGGGAAGGATCGAGGTTCCAGCAGTGGTGCTTTTCTTTCTCGTATTCTACTGGACACCGCCACATTTCTGGGCCCTAGCGATCAAGTACAAAGATGACTACGAGGCCGCAGAGATTCCAATGCTTCCGGTTACACGGGGAATTTCGCACACCGCCAGTCAGATCTTGCTTTATTCCTGGCTCACCGTGGCTACTTCGCTGTTGTACTTTGCTGTTGGGGGAGCGGGGGTCGTATACCTCGTGAGCGCATCCGTGCTCGGAGGCGAGCTAGTAAGGAGAGCATATGCGCTCAGGCGCTTGACGTATTCTGCTGGACATTCTGGCTCGGGCCATCTATTGCTCTTGGCCTCGGGACTTTTCAAGTACTCCAATGTCTATTTGGCTTTGCTTTCGGCCGCGATCATAGTCGATGTGCTTGCTGGTGCACCCCGGGTGGCCGGCTAGTTCCCTTCAAACCGTGCAAGGTCAGGCAAGCACACGCTACCTTTTAGCGCTACGAGCCTCAATCGCTGAGGGAGAAGATCCCCGAAGCTAAACCAGCGGCAAACATGATCCCTGTACCCAACCAAAGCCACAACTTGGAGAGCCCGCCCGATACCTTATCGCCCATGAGATCTTTAGAGGACGCTAAAAGGTTGATAAGCAGCATGAGCGGTGGCGCTGCGAAGCCATTTGCTACCGCTGACCAATAAAGGGCCTTTACTGCAGGAAGACCGAGGAGGTTCATAGCCACACCCCCCACGACTCCTGCAACTATGATTCCGTAAAACGCAGGGGCCTCGTGCACTGGGCGAGACAACCCCTCCTCCCAGCCAAGTGCATCGGCCAGTGCATAAGCGGACGATCCGGCTAGTACCGGCACAGCCAGAAGACCTGTCCCGATTATTCCTAAAGCGAACAGTAGCGAGGAAAAGTTCCCCGCGATAGGACGCAAAGCCTCGGCAGCCTGAGTTGCCGTAGCGATATCGGTCACACCCGACTTGTTGAGACTCGCCCCAGCTGCGTAAATGATGCACATGGCGACCAGAACTCCTGCCCCCATGCCGGAGGCTACGTCGGCTCGCATCTCCGAGATTCCCCGGTACTTTTGGTTTTCTCTGGTAGTCTCAGCGGCATTCTGTTCGCGCTCTTCTTCGACCTCTTCGGCGTTTTGCCAGAAAAAAAGGTAGGGGGAAATCGTAGTTCCGAAAATCGCCGTAATAGCCACCAGCGAGGCTGTAGTGAAGCCCAGACTCGGCTTCACCGCCGCTTTGACTGCGTCGAGCAGCTCGGACCTCACGACTAGCGCGACGCCCACACAGGAAAAGATGGAAAACGCTAGCCATTTCAGGATTTTCTCGTAGGTTCTGTACCGGAACCGCAACTCCAAGAAGAGGATCGCTCCGCCGAACAAAATCACTCCCCCCCCAGCGGGGTACAGGTACCTCGAACCCCAGGGACTCTGCCATCGCTCCTATGTCAGCTGCGATGTTGAACGTGTTAGCAAATACCACGAGGGCTATCGCCCCTAGCAAGACTGGTTTGGAATATCGTTCTCGAACAAGCGTCGAAAGTCCCTTCTGGGTGGCTATAGCCAGCCTGGCGGTTGCCTCTTGCACAGCCACAGCGAACGGGTAGCAGAGAAGAAGAACCCAAAGATACCGAAACCCGAAAGCGGCACCAACTTGACTGTATGTCCCGATGCCACTAGGGTCATCGTCCGCGGCGCCGGTGACCATTCCGGGACCTATTTTGCGAAATACCCCAAATCCCCGAAATTTAGGGTGCAGTCCGCTGTGAACGTTTTTGGAAAAAGACTTGTCAGACACATGCCCTCCGTTCTGGATCACTTCTCGACATGGAGAAGCTCGCCCAGTACTCTTCGGAGAGACCGCTCCGTCCTCGCTGCATCGCCGACAAGTACGACAACTGCCTTAGATCTGTCAAAATAGCGGCACCCAGCCTCATAAATCTCGTCGGGAGATAGAGACCACAATCGCCTTTTCAGCTCTCTCAAGTACCTCTCGTTCAGGCCAGCATCGAACAGCGAGTCGAGGCTAGCTGCGATACCGCCGTAAGTGTCGAGAGAGATAGCTGTAGCCCCTAGCAGGTAGCGTCGCGCTGCTTCGATCTCTTGAGGATCGGGCGGTGCTGCGCGCATTTTGTCTATCTCGTAGAAAATCTCGACCAACGCCGGCGCTGTAACATCGGTCGCAACGTCGGTTGCAACTGTCACTGTTGAAAGTTTGCGCTTGTGCGAGATCGAGCTGGAGATGCCGTAAGCGTAGCCCTTGCTCTCTCTGACGTTCTCCACCAACCGTGAAGAGAAATATCCACCGAATACAGTGTTGGCCACCAAGAAAGCGTGATATATCGGGTCGGTTCGCGACGGTGAAGGCATGGCCACACGAATAGTCGTCTGAACCGACCCCGGCCTGTCCACAAGAATCGCATTTGCAGTGAAGTTCGGCTTCGGGCGCTTGGGATCTGGGGGCGGACGACGACCCCAGTTTCGTCTGGGCCCAGCCGTGTCTTCGAAGTATCCCCGGATCAAGCGATCTACCTTGGCATGGGACAGGTTAGAGACCACCACAAATCGCCCACCACAAGCACGGAACAATCGCTGGTGCAATTTGCGGATGTCATCTCGCCTAACGGTCAACACAGCCTCAGGCAAAGGAGTAGGGTTGCCGTAGGGGTGATCTCCGAACAGAACTTGCCTCAAGCGGTCTCGTGCGACGGTGGAAGGTTGCGCCCGCGCCACCGACAGATCTTGCATCACGCGGGATCTGGAAACCTCGACCTCAACTTGGGGATACTCGGCAGAAAAAATCACCTCGCCGACGAGCTCCAAAACGCGCTCGAACTCCGAAGCCGGCCCGCTCGCTGACACAATCGTCCCATCTAGGCCTACACCGCATGACAGAGCGGATCCCATGCGCTGGAGTGAGCGAGAGATCTCCTCGGAGGTCATCTCAGATGTTCCGCCGAGAAATGTCGAGGACAGCATACGTGGCAAAGGGCTTCCTCGAGGCTCAACAGCCGACCCGGCAGCGAGATGCAGGCGAAGCTCAAAGTAGGGAATCTCGCCTCCTCGAGCGGTGACAATGTCAAAACCCAACTCGTCGCTGGCTGCCCTCCGGACGGGACCAAGCTCTATCTCGTCGATCTGAACTGGCGATGGGATCTTTGTAGCTGTACTACCAGCTTTTACAAACTCGGTGACCGCCTCTCGTCGGACACCTCTCATGAGGCGAGGTCCTTTCTGCCCAATGACTCCGTAGGTCCTGGGCCACTTCCTGGATGCCACTCTAAAATCGCTCTTCCGCTCGAGCGCAGCCACTTCCCCACAGCGTCCGAGCACTTTTCCGGAGATGTGTGATCTTCTATCTCAAGGATGCGCTCCAACACGCGAGCATCTCCGTGTATAAGCTCCAGGCTCGCAACGAGCATGGCCCTTGCAAGGCAGGAGTCGAGGCTCCTCAAAAGCTGCGACCTACCCGATGCCTTGACAGCGTAGATTTCTTCCTCGTCGAATCCCTCTCTCCCAACCATCTCTACTACCTCGTCGAAACAGTCAATCAGCGCGTTGGTGTAGGAGAGGTCCTTGTAAACGAAACTGAACTGAGCCATCGAGGGATCTCTGCATTCGTACGCATGCCCTGCCAGACCTAGATGCGAAGACACCGACGTAGCCAAGCCCTTGTCTTTCACGAGCGACCTATAAAGCCGTGATGCTCGCCCTTTTGTGAGCGCCTCCAGAGCGATTCCCAATGCAACGTACTCGTCCAAAGAAGTCTGAGGATTTGGAACCCTGAAACCCAGCGCAAGGGCTGGCTCCGGAGCCTTTGGATCCACATGCACGCGCCTTCGGGGGCGCTTTGGAATCGGCTCCGAGAGGTCTGGGGGCGAAACCCTCGCTCTGTCGGGAATTTCCTCGAAATAATGGCGAACGAGGCGGGTTGCAGATCGCACCTCCTCGATTCTTCCAGCTACCGCCAGCACCGCATTGGACGGCGTGTAGTAGGTCTCGAAGAATTTAGCCGCGTCCTCTACTCGAGCCGCCTCTAAATCCCGAAAGTCCCCGTATGAGTTGTGACCGTTTTCGAATTTTCGAAACATTGTCATGGGCAGGTACAACCACGGAAATCCGCCGTAAGGACGATTCAAGACGTTCAGGCGCACCTCCTCTTTGACCACGTCTACCTGGTTTCTCAGGTTGTCTTCATCCAGGCGGATGCCTGCCATGCGATCCGCTTCGAGAAATAGCCCCAGCTCCAGAGCCCCAGGAGGGAGCAGTTCAAAGTAGTTCGTGAAATCGTCGTGAGTGCTTCCATTGAAAGTACCCCCGTTCCCTTGTACAAGCCTGAAATGAGCAAGCTTCTCGAGGTGCTGGGAGCCCTGGAACATTAGGTGTTCGAAAAGATGTGCGAAGCCAGTTTTCCCTTTTGTCTCGGAGCGGAATCCGACGCCGTAGTAGACAGCGATCGCAACCGCCGTGCTAGAGGGGTCGGGAGCCAGTACGACACGTAACCCGTTGTCGAGGACGAAACGTTTTACTTCGACGCTAGGCCGCATTCACCTGGCACCAAAGATCTTGAAATCTGCTGCTACCGAGACGTGGGGATTGAAGCGAGGGGCGAGGCCTCAAGTGCGCCCTCGGCAGGACTCGAACCTGCGCACCCGGCTCCGGAGGCCGGTGCTCTATCCTCTGAGCTACGAGGGCTTCACACCGATTTCTTGGTTGGCCATCGAAGCAATGATGGCCGAACGCATTCGCTGTGTGCATCTCATATCCTGCTTGTCTCAATGACATTTTCGGAGGTCAATCTTTTTCGGTTATTTATGCCCATGTAGCGTAGTAAATGGTACTTGTCGCGAGGCATCGCAATAGGCAATACATCGCGGCAGCAACCCGTTCGCGTCGATACTTGAACCAATGGAATCCGACTCGAAAACCGCCCCACTCGTCTTGGTGGTCGAAGACGACCCCGATGTCGCGCGCTTGATCCAGCTCGAGCTAGAGCTGGAGGGGTACAGGGTATCCCTCGCTAGCACCGGATCCGCGGGGCTCGACCTTGCCCGACAGCTGCAGCCGGATGTCCTCATAATCGATGGGATGCTTCCCGAGCTAGGTGGCTTTCACGTTCTACAGCGCCTCAAGTCCGAGGATGTCACTTCTCATATTCCCGTGATTTATATATCGGCGCGATCCAACCCAGAAGAGGCTCGCCAAGCAGTCGAATCCGGGGCTGCTAAGTACTTCTCGAAGCCCTTTGAGCCCGCCGAGCTGATCAGCTCCATCAAATCAATCCTGTCCGGCAGAGGAAGTACCTGAGTTGTTCGGGATCGCTACGCTTTCGAGCCCAGTAGTCATCGCTTTCCAAGCGAATCAATACGTATTTGGAGTTTTCCCCCAGCTGCGATCGCTGCAGCTGCGAGTCTCAGCTCGCAGCGAGGGTTCCGTGGGGAATGTCTTTGAAAGGAAGATCCTTGTCCACCCTGGGCTCTTTGGGAAGCCCCAAGACCCGCTCGCCGATAAGATTGCGCAAAATCTCGTCGGTGCCTCCAGCGATCTTCATTCCTGGATATGACAACATCAGCATCGACCATCTGCCGCCGTCCGGGGCATCGTTGCCGATCAAAGCTCCCGCTGGACCTGCAGCCCGGGTAGCGAGGGCAGCTTCTAGAGCCAAAAACTTAACGAGAAGAAGTTTGCCGATGGATCCCTCCGGTCCTGGAGGTCTACCCTGTGACAGAGCCGTTAGATTCCGGTATCCGGTGTACTTCATCACACTGGCCAGCTCATATAGACGGGCAAATTCTTGGCGGATCAAGGAGTCCTCAGAAGCCGGCTTTCCCATGTACTCGATTTTTTTGAGGTAATCCATGAGGCGCTTGATTCCACCCCCGCCCCCTCCGGTTCCAATAGCCACACGCTCGTTCATGAGAGTGGTAACAGCCACTCGCCATCCGTCGTTCATTTTTCCGATGATGTTCTCTTTTGGAACGCGCACGTTGTCGAAGAACACTTCGTTGAAGTTAGCGCCCCCGGTCATCTGCCGCAACGGTTTGACCTCTATTCCCGGGGTCTCCATGTCAACGACGATGAAGGTGATCCCTTTATGCTTGGGAACATTCACATCGGTCCGGACTGTCATAATTCCCCACTTAGAGTAGTGTGCGCCCGACGTCCAGACTTTTTGGCCATTAACCACTAGCTCGTCACCGTCCAGAACAGCCCTTGTCGTAATTCCCGCTGCATCCGAGCCAGCAGCAGGCTCCGAGAACAACTGGCACCATATCTCCCTACCCTCGAGCATCGGTGGGAGCCACTTTTTCTTCTGCTCCTCGGTTCCATGAGTGATGATCGTAGGCCCGGCCATACCGATTCCGATGAGGAACACGCTTTCTGGCGCCCGATACTTTTGGACCTCTTGATTCCAGATGACTTCATGTATAGGACCTAGGCCTCGCCCTCCGTACTCCTTCGGCCACCTCAATCCGGCCCAACCCGCGTCATACTTTTTTTTCTGCCACGCCCTCGCCTCTTGAAGAACTGCCGTTTCATCGCGGTCCTCGAAAAGCTCGGCTGCGCCTTCCTCTTCGTCTTCGGCTTTTCTCTCCGCATTAGCCTCCAGCCATGCCCTGACCTCGGCGCGAAAAGCTGCTTCTTCGGGAGTGTCGTTCAGATCCACTTTTTCACCTCTGGAGTCGAATCCAACTGCCTCTCATCCACGTCACACTCAGCCGATCGCCGCGACGCTCAATCGCGAACCGTACTGGTAGTTTCACAGCTGTAGCTTAACCGCCATTCAAGGGTCATGCTCAAGGTAACCCTTACCAAGCTGCCAATGCAGTGTGCATTTTGCGATGACTTTGTCGGTGAAGAGTCGAGAGAAAGTCCAAATGGAGCGGCTTACCATAAGACCTAACGGTAGGCTCGTTGTAACGTGGCCCCGTTTCGCCAGACCCTCAGAGAAAGCATTGAATCAGCGCTGGTTGCGATACTCCGAGAGAGGAGCGCCTCGCGAGGGGCTCCTTTTGCTCGGGGAGGTCGCGCCGCGCCGACTAAGGATTCCTACGACGATAGTCCGGCACTTCACAATGAGACTTTCGGGATCGAGGTAGAGATAGAGCGGCCACGCATACCCGAGCACGGCGACTTTTCCTGCAACATCGCCTTGGTAATGGCAAAGCAAGTGTCGATGTCACCAAGAGAACTGGCCGCTGCTGTGGCGGAGCGATTGGATCTACCCGCTCAATTTGTATCGCTTGAAGTGGCAGGCCCGGGATTTTTGAACTTCAAGCTGGATCCCGAAGCGTGGGCATCGGTAGTCGAAGAGGTTCTCGAAGCCGGGTCCCGCTACGGCGCCGCAATCAATCCCTCCCCTGAACACGTCAACATTGAGTTCGTCTCGGCCAATCCCACCGGACCTATGCACCTCGGTCATGCCCGCTGGGCAGCTTGGGGAGATGCACTAGCCAGGCTTCTAGAGACCGCAGGGCACAAAGTGACCCGCGAGTTTTACATAAACGACGCTGGAAACCAGATAACTCTACTCGGAAAAACCATCGCGGCTTACTACCTGCGTGCTTTCGGGGGAGATGCAGAACCGCCAGAGGATGGCTACAAGGGAAGCTACATTCAGGATCTTGCCCAAGATCTCGTTAGCGAGGTAGGCAGAGCATGGGTTGGCCACCCTCGAGAACAACTCATTGCGATGTGTGGCGAGTGGGGAGCTGATCGCCTGTTGGAGGAAATCAGGGGCCAACTAGAGTCTATCGGGGTGCGTTTCGATGTTTGGACGTCCGAAAAATCGCTCAGGGAAAGCGGGAGCGTTTCTGCGACTTTGGAGGAGCTCCGCAAGCGAGACTTCGCCTACGAGGCTGAGGGGGCTGTTTGGTTTCGCAGCAGCAAGCTGGGAGATCAAAAGGACCGCGTATTGGTAAAGAGCGATGGACAGCCTACATATTTGGCCGTCGACATCGCCTACCACGTCGACAAGTACAAGAGGGGATTCGACAGGTTCATTGATATCTGGGGAGCCGATCACGCCGGGCATGTGCCCAAGCTCAGGTACGCTCTTGAAGCGCTTGGATACGACCCACGCCGTCTTGAGGTAATTCTCGGTCAGTTAGTTAGCATCTCGAGAGCTGGCGAGCCAGTGAGAATGTCGAAACGATCAGGTGACTTATACACTTTCGAAGAACTAGTAGAAGAGCTCGGGCCTGATGCCGCCCGTTTCCACTTCCTAATGCAAGGACCTGACAGCGCTCTTCACCTGGATCTCGAAAAAGCGGTCGCGCACTCATTGGACAACCCCGTCTACTACGTACAGTACGCCCACGCAAGAATCTGCTCAATACTCCATAAAGCCCGTGACGCAGGCTTGAAACATCCGATACCGGAAATGGCGAAGGCGGCTCCTTTGTCGTCGAAAGAAGAGATCGCTGTGCTCAAACGATTGGAGGAATACCCTTACCTTACGTCCGAGGCTGCATCAGCGCGGGCACCGCATAAGCTGGCGAACTGGGCCAGAGAGCTGGCAGCGGAGTTTCATGCGTTCTACCAATCGCTAAGAGTGCTTCAGGCCGACAGCGAAGAACTGACCAAAGCACGACTTGCTTTAGTTGCGGCCTGCAGGCAAGCTTTGGCTAACTGCCTGTCAATACTAGGGGTGAGAGCCCCAGAACGCATGGAAAAGCTAGACGATTCCGATCGCTCTGCGGACGAAGATTAGCTCTCGCTCGATCTCCCGGAGGAAACCGTTGGACGCTTTTTCCGCCCTTGAATCAATTCTGCCTGCATCAGCGAGGAAAACCCCCGAAGGACACCTTGAGGTCGGCGGTGTCGACCTCGTTTCCCTTGCCTCAGAGTTCGGAACCCCGCTCTACGTCTACGACGCTGACCACCTGAAGCAAATGTGTGCGCGCTACATTACTGCGTTTCAATCTAAGTCTCCCCCCCATGGAAGGGTGGTATACGCCTCCAAAGCTTTTCCGGCAGTAGCAATGATAAGACTAGCTCTGGGTTCTGGACTCGGCATCGACGTAGCGGGGCCAGGTGAACTTTACGCAGCGCTACAAGCAGGAGCGGACGGTTCTGAGATCTATTTTCATGGTAACGCCAAGTCCCATCAGGAAATATCGATGGGGATACAAGCAGGCGTAGGCAGATTCGTCGTCGACAACATCCATGAGTTGTACAAGATTGAGGAAGTCCTGTCGTCGTGCGAACAACACAGGACGAGCAGACAGCGCCAAAAGGTTTTAATTCGCATAACTCCGGGAATAGAAGCTCACACACACGAATTCATCAACACCGGCCACCTCGACTCTAAGTTCGGTTTCTACCTCTCCGACGGATCCGCAGAAGCCGCCCTCAAGGAGGCCGCCTCCTGCCGAAACATCGAGCCAGTTGGAATTCATCTCCATATCGGATCACAAATACTTGAACTCGAACCGTTTGCCGAAGCAGCCCGAGTGGCTGTGGAGTTTATGGCGACGATAAGGCACAAACTCTCTATCGCACTTGAGGAAGTGAACTTTGGAGGGGGACTGGGAGCCACCTACACGCCCGCCGACGATCCTCCGTCGGTCGAAGATTACGCAGCATGCCTCAAGAACGCCGTGAAAGAATCGTGTGAAGCTAGCGGTCTTCCTCTCCCAGTGGTGGTAGTAGAGCCCGGACGCTCGATCACTGCAAACGCCGGGCTGACTCTCTATACCGTCCAGAGCGTCAAGAGGACTCCAACTGGTCGCACCTACGTAGCCGTCGATGGCGGAATGTCCGACAATCTCAGACCGATGTTGTACGGAGCCACCTACCATGCCTTGATTGCTAACAAGCTGAATGAAGACCACAGCCTCCAAGCGACACTCGCTGGGAAACACTGTGAGTCAGGAGATGTTTTGATAGACCGAGCGTCCATGGCAACTTCGGTGGACGCCGGCGACATCGTCGCCACCCCGGCTACAGGCGCTTACGGCTGGTCGATGTCGAGCAACTACAACGGGCAGCCGCGGGCAGCCATTGTATTTGTCGAATCCGGAAAAGCTGAGCTGGTTGTGGAGCGTGAGTCTATCGATGATCTACTACGACTCCAGCACTGACGTGTAAAAACGCTGAGACTAAAAAAGACCCAGGCAACACACGAGAATAGATCAAAAAAGCTAAGAAAGGAGGCAAGCATGGAAGGCGAAGCGCGAGACTCCGTCCCAGAAGTCAAGATCCATGTGCGACGAAATGGCCCATACTTCGTTGAAGGCCGCGTCGGGCTACTGGATTCAGATGGCAACGAGTTCACCACCGAGGACAAAACTTGGTTGTGCCGATGCGGGCACTCAGAGAACAAACCGTTCTGCGATGGCAGTCACAAAAAGATCGGATTTCAGAGCGAGGTAAAAGCCGTAGCCGAGAGCGACAGTTGATGTCTGCTTCCGCGGCGTCTCGTACTACAAGACTTCCTCCAGAGACCCTATGACCTCCGAAGACGACAGACCAGTTGCTAAGGTTATGTCCCCAAAGGTCGATCCGGTGCGGATTGGCTTGCTGGGATGTGGGATTGTTGGATCCGCGGTCTGTCGCCAGCTCCAGGACAACGGAGACGCCATCGCCAGGCGTACCGGCATGCGACTAGAACTAGGAGCCATAGCGGTGCGCAGTCTCGCAAAGGACAGAGACTGCTCTGTCCCCAAATCGCTTTTCACTACAGATCCAGCCTCAGTGGTGTCCGATCCTGATATTCACGTCGTCGTCGAGGTAATTGGCGGTATCGAGCCAGCCCGCACACTGATCCTTGAAGCATTGCAATCCGGGAAGCCCGTGGTAACGGCTAACAAGGAACTAATTTCGACGCTTGGTTCCGAATTGTTCCGAGCAGCAGCCTCCACAGGGACAGATCTCCTCTTTGAGGCCGCTGTGGGAGGTGGCATTCCTATCATCCGTCCCCTAAGAGACAGTCTGGCCGGTGAAAGCGTCGCCAGAGTCGTGGGAATCTTGAACGGAACTACCAACTTCGTACTAACCCGAATGTGGGAGGAGGGGAGGTCTCTTCACGACGCTGTAGCCGAAGCGCAGGAGCTCGGATATGCCGAGCGCGACCCGAGTGCTGACATAGAGGGCTACGACGCCGCGGCAAAAACTGCGATCCTTGCTAGCATCGCTTTCGACACCCGGATCACTCAGGGCGACGTGTACAGAGAAGGTATTTCGCGCATCACCCCCTCCGACATGAAATTCGCGGACAGGCTAGGTTACGTAATAAAGCTTCTTTCGATAGCCGAGCTGTCGGGGGGTGAAGTGCAAGCCCGAGTTCATCCCAGCATGATTCCAAAGAGCCACCCTCTGGCATCGGTCAGAGATTCTTTCAATGCGATATTTGTCGAGGGCGAACACGTCGGCGAACTCATGTTCTTCGGGCGGGGAGCAGGAGGCGGGCCGACGGCGACTAGCGTCCTCGCCGACATACTCGAAGCAGCCCGACATTTGCGCTTCGGAGGCCAGGCTCCCTCTGTCGACTCCACTAGAAAGCTTCCTATCCGCAGCTTCGACGAGACGTGCACACAGTACTACCTTCTCCTGGAAGTCGTCGATCGGCCTGGTGTCTTGGCCAAGATTGCTTCATGCTTCGGAGCCCACGGAGTATCGATAGCTTCGGTATGGCAAGAAGGACATGGGGAGGCAGCGCAGCTAGTCATAGTGACACACACAGCTCGAGAGAAAGACTTTCAAGCAACATTGCACGACCTCAAGGCTTTAGACGTGGTCTCTGGCGTGATCTCGGTTCTCAGGGTCGAAGACGAGGAGGGGGGATGACGCTTCGTGCGCCGGATTCGTTTTCGTCAGGCCATCGACGTAACTCGAACCGCGAGGAGCCAAGATGAATGCGACCCCCTGGAAAGGGGTGATCGAGGCTTACCGGGATTTCCTTCCGGTTGGTAAATCGACCCCAGTGGTGACACTCGGGGAAGGAAACACTCCACTAGTGCATGCCAAAAAACTTTCCTCGATGGTTTCAGCGGAGGTCTTTCTCAAGCTTGAAGGAGCTAATCCCACCGGATCTTTCAAGGACCGGGGAATGACAATGGCAATATCGAAGGCCGCAGAAGAAGGATCCAAAGCCGTGATCTGCGCCAGTACGGGCAACACCTCTGCCTCGGCAGCTGCGTATGCTACACGCGCAGGAATGAGTTCGGCTGTACTGATTCCGGCAGGCAAGATCGCTCTTGGAAAGCTCGCCCAAGCACTGATCCATGGAGCAAAAGTTCTCGCTATAAAAGGCAATTTCGACGCTGCATTGGGCATAGCGAAGCAAGTCGCCCACACGTACCCCGTCACGCTGGTCAACTCCGTGAACCCTTTTAGGATCGAGGGACAGAAAACTGGCGCGTTCGAGGTGTGCGACTGTTTAGGCGATGCACCCGACTACCACTGCATACCGGTGGGAAACGCAGGAAACATTTCCGCTTACTGGAAGGGATACCTCGAGTATGTAGAAGCAGGCAGGGCGAAGCGGCGCCCTAGGATGTTCGGATTTCAAGCAGCTGGAGCGGCTCCGCTGGTGCTGGGTGAGCCTGTCTCCAATCCCGAGACAGTTGCGACCGCCATTAGAATAGGCAACCCTGCTTCCTGGAACACCGCCGTAGAAGCTGCCCGAAGCTCTAAGGGTGGTTTCTGGGCAGTCACCGACGAAGAGATCCTCTCAGCGTACCGCCTTCTCGCTGACACCGAAGGAGTGTTCTGCGAACCTGCATCTGCAGCCGCCGTCGCCGGTTTACTCCAAAGAGCGGACCGGGGCCATATAGAGAAGGGAAAGTGCGTGGTTTGCATCCTGACTGGAGCAGGCCTCAAGGATCCCGACCGGGCGATCGCCGAGTCGGCTAGGGTAACGAGCTTAGAACCCAAAGTCGACGCCGTCGTCGAAGCCCTCGGGCTTTGAGGCATTCTCACGCAAGCAATCATCGATGGGAGTACCGGAATCATGAAATATCTCTGCATAATCCCAGACGGTCTGGCAGATGAGCCGTTGGAAGAACTCAACGGGCGCACTCCCATGGAGGCAGCCAGCACTCCCCACATTGACGATTGGGCAGCGAGAGCCCAGATTGGCCTCGCCCGTAACGTACCCGATGGGCTTAAACCAGGTTCCGACGTGGCAATCATGTCGATCGTAGGCCTGGATCCTCGCAAGCACTACTCTGGGAGAGCCCCGATCGAGGCGGCTGCGATGGGAGTACCCCTAGGAGAGGGAGAGGTCGCTTACCGCTGCAACTTCGTGACTGTTGAAAACAGAGTAATGAAAGACTTCTCCGCTGGACACATAAGTAGCAATGAGGCAGCCGCCCTCATAGAGGATCTCAACCGTTACTTTGACGGAGAAGCCAGGTTTTATGCGGGCGTCAGTTATAGAAACATCTGCGTACTCGACGACTCGTACTCCGAGGCGGAATGTACGCCCCCGCACGACCTAACTGACAAAGAGGTGTTGCTCCCGGTGGGCCCGGCTGCGTCCAAGCTCATAGAAATCATGGACAGATCGAGACAGATATTGGCAGAACATCCTATTAACGAGGCTCGCAGAGCAAAAGGTCAGCTTCCTGCCACACAGATTTGGCTTTGGGGACAAGGGAAAATCCCTAGTGTAGAGCCTTTCGTCAATCGTTATGGCATGTCCGGCGCACTGATTACTGCCGTAGATCTGGTACGGGGTCTAGGGGTGTTGACAGGACTGGAAGTAGTAGAGGTGCCGGGTGCCACCGGATACTACGACACCAATTACAGAGGAAAAGCCGAGTATGCCCTCGAATCTCTCGAGCGACACCCCTTCTGTCTGGTACACATAGAAGCCACGGACGAAGCAGGGCACGAGGGATCCTATGCCCGCAAAATCGAGGTTTACGAAGCCATCGACGAACAGATCGTGGCGACACTACAATCAGGCCTCGAAGGCGAAGAGTACAGGGTGCTCGTCGTGCCGGATCACCCTACACCGGTGAAAGCCAAAACGCATACCTCTTCGCCGGTTCCGTTTCTGATCTTCGACACGCGGCGCGCCAACCAGGGGGGCGCTGCCTCCGCCACCTTGACGTTTTCCGAGCGGGGAGCTGCCCAAGATGGTCGATCCCCTATCGAAGGTCACGAGCTCCTCGGGCGTTTGTTCGACAGGTGAAACCTATTGACTTCATATTCTCCCGACTCCAGTGAACGGTGCTCGACCTAAAAAGATCCTCTTGGTGGTCGACGGCGAGCATTCGCCTTCTGTGGTCGAATCCGCTATTGAAGCTCTGGAAAACGCTAATTCGAAGGTAGTTGCCCTCGTGTGGGCAGGCGGTACGGAAAAGGCCGATCCAAGCCGCTATCCGCTCGATATCCCCGTAGTAAGCACAGATTCGGTTGCTGAAAGCCTGGTCTCAGCCATTGCCGAGTACTTCCCCGAAGAAATCGTTGATCTCTCCGACGACCCTATCATCACCCAGGCCAGAAGGGAACAGCTTGTGGCAGTCGCAGCATCGAAGAAAGTGACTTACGTCGGGCCTGGATACCGTTTCGAAGCCCCAACGAGATTGCGACTTTCTACGCTGCCGACTGTTGCAGTGATAGGAACTGGCAAGCGAACGGGAAAGACAGCTGTATGTGCTCAACTCGCCCGCCTATTGACCGAAAACGGGGCTCCGCCTCTCATAGTCACTATGGGCAGAGGAGGACCTAAAAAGCCCGTGTATATCCCTCCGAAAACGATCCCAGCCGATCCCATTGCTCTTATACAAATGGCAAACGAAGGATTGCACGCCGCATCCGACTACATAGAAGATGCTCTGTTTACCGGTCTTCCCACTATTGGCGCATGGCGTTGCGGGGGCGGAATCTTAGGAGAGGCCGGACCAAATGCGGTCGAAGACGCCGTCCGCCTTGCGCAGGAAAAGGCTGCCGAGTCCAAATCCCAGCTGCTGCTCCTTGAGGGCAGCGGCGCTTCCATCCCGCCAGTGCATGCGGATGCCACGGTCACAGTAGTCCCTTGGGAAGCCTTCGAGAAAGCCTCCGGTGAACTGCCGCATCCATTCAAAGGTTTCGGCCTCTATCGCCTCCTCATCGCCGATGCCTTGGTCGTTACAGGCTGTCCTACAGGACTCGACCCGGAGAGAGAACGCGTTCGCATCAGCAAGATCTACGAGTGGAAAACAGACATAGAGGTTGTCCTTACCGTTTTCGATCTGACACCGGTGGAGCCTATCAAGGGCCGCACGATTGCTCTCGCTACGACTGCCTCTAAAAAAGTCGCCGGCGTTGTTGCAAAACAACTCGAAGCCGAGCACGGAGCGCGGGTTGCTGGCGTCTCTGTTAACCTTTCCAGACCCGATCGACTCTCGGAAGACCTTTCCCGGCTCCTTCCGCAAGTCGATGTATTAGTAACAGAACTAAAAGCGAGAGCCGTGGACGTGGCGGCCCGGCAGGCTGTAGCCTCTGGAGTCGAGGTGATCTTCGCCGAGAATCGTCCTCGTTCGTTGGTCGAGGGTGACCAATTAGCCAGCCTATCGCGACGCCTTCTGGACCTCGCACGAAAGCGCTTCGAGGCTAGGGAGGAGTAGGTGGATTCTTCTCGCCGTCCCAACCTCATCGTCGTAACGGCACCCGGAAACGAGCTGCCCTACTCGAGAGGACTCACAGCCACATCCATCATGGGGAGCGGTTTGTCACCCGAGAAAGCCTATGCTGTCGCCGAAGCCGTTTATCAAAGACTGCTCGGATCGGGAACCACCAAAATTTCCGCTGACGAGCTAGAGGTCGTTATAGCGGACATCCTAGCAGACCTGGCCGGAGAACATTATGCGGAAAACTACCGGCGTTGGACCCGAGTTGGGAGGCTAGACAAGCCGCTTGTCATCCTCATTGGGGGTGCTACTGGGGTAGGAAAGTCTACGGTTGCTTCGCTGTTGGCATCTCGGCTGGGCATTACTAGAGTGATTCCTACCGACGCAGTACGCGAGGTGATGAGAGGTATGCTGACCAAGGAGCTTATGCCCACGCTCCATACGTCCAGTTTTACAGCCGAAGCATCCATTACCCAGCCCCTTCCACGCTCAGCTGACAAGGCCATCATTGGGTTCAGAGAGCAAGTCCAGGTAGTTGGTGTAGGCATCAATGCTCTTATTCGAAGAGCTGTGATCGAAAAGACCAACGTCATCATTGAAGGTGCCCACTGCTGTCCCGGATTTATCGAGGTTCCCCGCTCTGAAGACGCAGTTGCCGTCCACCTAGTCATTGCCATAGACAGCGAACGTCTCCACCGTAGCCACTTTGCGTTCAGGTCTAGGGAGAGCGGTAGGCGCCCTGCCGAGCACTATCTCCACCACTTCTCGAACATCCGAAAGATTCAAAGATACATCCGGAATCTCGCTCTTCGATCGGGGGTTGCTGTGATAGAGAGTTATGATGTTGAAGGGACAGTTACTGCGTGCATGGATCTAATCCTCGAAAGGGTCACCCTAGCAGCTAAAAGCTCTGCGAGTTCGGCCAAGATGAGTGGGGTCCCAGACAGTGGCGAGTCGATGCGTCGTGCAACCCTGCCCCACAGCAAGATCTCAGCCGTTGGAGGAAGCGAGGGGGAAGCATCCGATAACATGCCTCGCCTCTCTAGCCGTTTGGAACGCCCAGGCGGATAACAGTTGGGAAAGGCTTTAGTCTAGGAGGTCGAGATGAAACTTTTTCTAGATACGGCAAGCATAGACGAGATAAAAGAGGCTGCAGCCACCGGGGTCCTGAGCGGCGTCACTACAAACCCCACGCTTGCATCGAGAGAGAAAATGGAGTTCAGATCAATGATCTCCGAGATCTGCTCCATAGTGAGCGGCCCGGTTTCTGCAGAGTGTGTAGGAAAGACCCGCGATGAGATGCTCGAGGAAGCACGGTCCCTCGCCGAAATTGCGGAAAACGTGGTCGTAAAAATGCCCATGGGGGAAGAGGGTGTAGCGGCGTGCGCCAAGGCGTCGGCAGAGGGGATCAAGGTAAACATGACCTTGGTCTTCTCACCCAACCAAGCGATTCTTGCCGCAGAGGCTGGGGCGTACTTTTGCAGTGCGTTTCTTGGCAGAATAGATGACATTGGATGGCATGGAATGGATGTCCTGGCAGAAATTGTTGAGATCTATGCCAACCAGGGATATACTACGAAGGTTCTCGCAGCCAGTCTCAGGCATCCTCTCCACGTAACAGAAGCGGCCAGGTTGGGCGCGGACATCGCCACAATGCCTTTCGAAGTTTTCAAGAAGATGTTCAAGCATCCTCTCACAGACATTGGAGCGGAGAGGTTCTTGCAAGATTGGGAGAAGTATCAGCGGGCTATAACAGGAGCCTGACGACTCCAGCTGTGCCGTTGTCTCCCTCAGCCGTACCGCGGCTATTGCTGCGCTCGAGCGAGGGCCAGCATGTAGGTTGCGGGCTGTCCACAACTGCACACTGAGAATCCACGACTGCCAGATAGGAATCTACCGATGACTCAAACTGACACCGATACCGTCGAAGAACAGGCAGCGGCCGAACGCGAATCCGATGAAGCAATCTCATCGGGGGAGAGCCTTGAAGAGGAAGGCTTTTCCGAGACTAGTGGCGAGCGTCGGCCCACCACCCAAGCTCGCAAAAGTAGGGGAAAGCAAAAGCGAAACCAGGAGCGTGGCGCCCAGAGAGAGGTTAGGGACGAGCCCGCAGCGACAGTATCCGGGGTTCTAGACATCTTGCCCGAAGGATATGGATTTTTACGAGCCACCGGATATCTTCCCGGCGACAAGGACGTCTACGTCTCGCTGAGTCAGATTCGCAGGTTTCAGTTGCGAAGGGGGGACTTCGTTCAGGGAGCGGTTAGACCTCCCAAAGATGCGGAGAAGTACCCCGCATTGCTGCGGATAGACTCTATAAACGAGAGAGATCCGGAGGAAGCTCGGCAGCGGCCTCGCTTCGAGGACCTCACCCCCCTGTTTCCAACCGAGCGCCTCACCCTGGAGCTAAAAGGATCCAAAAACGACATTACCCAGCGGATTATTGATCTCGTGGCTCCAATAGGGAAGGGTCAGCGAGGGCTGATCGTGTCTCCTCCTAAAGCCGGAAAGACGACGATCATGAAACTGATCGCACAGTCGATCACCATTAACAATCCAGAGGTTTATCTCATGGTCCTTCTCGTCGACGAGCGACCCGAAGAGGTCACAGATATGGTGAGGTCAGTGGAGGGAGAGGTCGTCTCTTCTACCTTCGACCGGCCAGTCGAGGAGCACACCCAGGTGGCCGAGTTGGCACTGGAAAGAGCCAAGCGCTTGGTCGAGCAGGGACGCGACGTCGTGATAATTCTCGACGGCATTACCCGACTAGCAAGGGCATACAACCTGGCTACGCCTGCTTCCGGAAGAGTACTGTCTGGAGGCGTCGACTCAACAGCCCTGTACCCGCCTAAAAAGTTCTTCGGGGCAGCGCGCAACATTGAAGAGGGAGGTTCGCTGACTATACTTGCCACCGCCCTCATCGAAACGGGCTCGAAAATGGACGAGGTAATCTTCGAAGAGTTCAAGGGTACCGGCAATATGGAGCTGAGGCTCGACCGCAAGCTCGCTGACAAGCGTATTTTCCCAGCCATAGACATAGAGGGGTCGGGAACTCGGCACGAGGAGTTGTTATTCGACAAGAACGAGCTGGCTCAGGTGTGGAAGCTAAGGCGGGTATTGGCTGGTTTGGACTCTGGGGCCGCCCTAGAGCTGTTGATCGACAAGATCAAAGCCACAGCGTCTAACGCTGACTTTCTGGCGGAGATCGCCAAGTCAACCTTGCCTGCTGCATGATTAGTGTTCCCTAGGACTTCTCGAGGAGAAGCGTCCATCTCCTCAACCGGCGAGCGGGAAAGGTGTAGGTAATGAAACAAGGCATTCATCCTGAATACGTAGTGGCCACCGTGGTGTGTTCGTGCGGAAATCGATTTGAGACACGCTCGACCCGTTCCGAAATCCACGTCGAACTATGCTCGGAGTGTCATCCCTTTTACACCGGCAAGCAAAAGCTCGTGGATACAGGTGGTAGGGTGGAGCGGTTCAGGCGTCAAGCAGCTAAAACTTCGAGGCTTCAACGACAGATCCAGAAACGGAAGGAGGCTCGGGAGGCCCCCTAGCGAGTTGTCACCTAGAAGAGTCTCGCGTTATGGCGATCCGCTAGCGAACCTGGAGCAGATGGCAGGTGGAGGCCCGATCTGATCGCCCCTTTCTGGCCCTCTTGCTGCAGACCCCAGGCTCCGAACCCCGCCTCGGAGGGCAGGCTGTTATAGAAGGTGTCATGATGCGGGATCCAACTGGATGGGCAGTTGCAGTACGGGCACCCGATGGGACCATCAAAAAGCGCCTGGAGAGGCGGCCGTCGTTCCAGTCCACTCACCGCTGGGCTAGAATTCCGATTTTGAGAGGGGCCGTGGCTCTCGTGGAGTCGCTGGCTATCGGGTTTTCGGCGCTCAGCTGGTCGGCGGACGTGTTCGCCTCGACTCAATCGGGCAAACCAGTCCGCAAACAAGAGACTGGGAGCGGAGCAGTTTCGATGGCGGCCGCAATTACCTTCGCTGTCGCTCTCTTTGTTGTCATCCCTGCGGTTCTCACAAGGGTCGCGCTAGCGCAAGTCGTGAAGGGCCCTTTCGCTCTATCCGTAGCAGAGGGACTCTTGCGCGTAATAATTCTGGTCGGTTACATCCTCGCAATTTCGCGTATCCCAGAGGTTAGGCGGGTTTTCGAGTACCACGGCGCCGAGCACCAAACGATCGCGGCTTACGAAAACAGCGAGCCTCTGGTGGTAGAGCGAATCTCGGAGTACTCGACGAAACACCCCCGATGTGGAACGAGCTTTTTGCTTACGGTGATGATAGTCACAATCGCAGTCTTTTCGGTGATCCGTGGCACACTTCCATTTTCGTTGCAGATCGCAGCCCGCATTCTTCTCCTGCCGCTGGTGGCTGGAATCTCCTATGAGTTGATAAGAGCAGGCTGGGCCCTCAGAGACCGAACCCTGGCTAAATACCTCATGCTGCCGGGACTCGCCCTTCAAGCAATCACAACTCGGCAACCCGACAGCTCTCAAATAGAAGTGGCGGTCGCGGCGCTTAGAGTTCTCGTTGGAGAGAACGGTGATAGAAAGCAGTCGGAATCCCACAACGGCTTTGTCGTCGGGAGCCGACAAGAAAATCAATCACTCGAGTCTGAAGACTAGTCTCGATCGGATGTCTCGACTGGAGAATCCCAACAGAATCTCGTAGTGCTTCGAGGGTGCCACGAAATCACGCGCACCGGTGTCAAAGTAGCTGAAATCCCTACTCTCCAGCGGGATCTGTACCTGGGCAGCGTCTCCGGGGTCTAGCTCTATCCGCACGAAGCCCTTTAGTTCTTTTTCTGGACGGGAAATACTGCTCTGTGGATCTCTCACATAAACTTGGAGCACCTCGGCTCCCCTGCGGCGTCCACGGTTTTCAAGGGTGGCTTGTACCATAGCTACTTGAGGACCAAAGTATGTCCCAGTCGCTGGGAAACTCTTATCGACAGCGCTTTTCTGGCTAGCCGTTAGAGGTCGTTGTGACTGGGAATCTCCGGACGTCAACTGCAAAATCTTGCAGTCGATGATTTCGATCTGTCCATAGCTGAGACCGTGGCCGAAACAGAACAACGGCTCTATCTTCCTTGTGTCGAAATAACGGTAGCCCGTGAATACACGGTCTGTGTAGAACACGTTCTCACCCTCGGGTTGGAGTCCCGGGTAGACAGCACAGTCTTCGATCCTCTTGGGAATAGAAAAGGGAAGCTTGCCGCCGGGTGTGGCATTTCCGAAGATAACATCAGCTAAGGCGTTGCCGAACTCCTCGCCAGGAAACAGGGCCATGAGCGCTGCTGCAACCCTTTCTATCCAGGGCATTTCGACTGCCGATCCGCAGTTCGCAACTACGATGCATCTTGGATTTGCAGCGGCGACTGCCTTTATGAGCTCGTCCTGGTCTCCCGGGAGAGCCATTGATTCTTTGTCGAATCCTTCGCTCTCCCACTCGGGACCAGTTCCACAAAAAACGAGGGCCACGTCGGCCCAGGCGGCAAGTTCTACTGCTTCCCCCAGTCCTGGATGACGCTCTGCCTTTTCGAGTCCAAAATGTACTAAGGTGACGGGGGTCTGAGTCGGGAGTGATTGCTCAAAGGTAGGATCCCTAGTGAACTCCACATTCACAGAGTACTCCCGGCCAGCCTCTAGAACAACAACCGAGCGCCTCTCTCTGGTGGTAGCTCCGAACATCGACCCGCCCGGCACTGGAGCCGTCCAGTTGTCTACGATCTCGACTCCGTCGAGTAACACTTTCGAGCGGCCGCTTGCAGCGACGGCGAACACGTACTCGCCAGAGCTGGGCACCTGCAGCGTGCCACGCCATCGCGCTCCAAACGGCCTGTCGAGTGAAAAGCCTTCTGGGAGTCCCGCCCACGCTATCGAGGCGTGCTGGGCAGCTTCCGAACGAACGGGATTTCCCGAAAGTTGAGCATCCTCGAAGTACTCGACGACAAAGCGCGAGCCCACCTCGTCAAGAGGCTTGAAAAATGACGGGTCCGCAGAGGGGATTTGGCTTTTTGGCTCCCACGCTCGGGCATACCGAATTTCTATTCCGCCGGTCGAATCAACTCCAAGAGCGCGAGCGCGTTCTGTGATTGCTTCGAGTGGCGTGGAAACTGCGTGTGGCCTCACCTGCGCGCTGCCCCCGCCTTGGATTGCGGGCTCCTCAGCGTAGGCACCTATGACAGCCAACCGACGGAGATTCGCTGAATCAAGGGGAAGGACACCTTCGTTCTTCAACAGAACGAGAGACTTAGCCGCTGCCTCCCGAGCGAGCTTGCGGTGAGCGGGCGAATCCTCGCTCCCCTCTGGATCTCCGGGCTTGGCTACTGGAGCTCCCGAAAGCTGGATCGATCTAACCATACGAGCTACTCGAGTTGCTGCTTGCCTGACTACGCTCTCTGGCACCGAACCGTTTTGTACCGATGCGGCAAGATGCGGACCCATGTGTCTTGGTGGTCCTGGCATCTCCAAATCGAGTCCGGCTTTTACCGCGGCTGGGCCGTTGTGAACTGCCCCCCAGTCGGAAATTACGACACCGTCGAAGCCCCACTCATCTCTTAGGATATTCGTCAACAACCTGCGGTGCTCGCTGCAGAAGACTCCATTCAGGCGATTGTAAGCAGCCATGACAGCTTGTACCCTCGCCGTCTTGACTGCCGCCTCAAAGGGAAGCAAATAGATCTCTCGTAGAGTCCGTTCGTCCACTACGGAACTCGCCGTCATGCGATGGGTCTCGTACTCATTACACACGAAGTGCTTGATACAGGCTGCGACCCCCTCCGATTGAACTCCCTCGACGAATGCGACTGCCATGACGGCAGTAAGGTAAGGATCTTCAGAAAAACACTCGAAATTTCGGCCAGCTAACGGAGAACGCTGAATGTTCACAGTCGGGGCGAGAAGCACACCGGCCAGCTTCGACTTGGCCTCGATGGCTAGAGCCTTCCCAATACGGTACACAAGATCTATATCCCACGTGGCTGCTTGCCCAGCACCACAGGGGAAACACGTAGATCTCGAGGTCCCGAAAATCTCGCCTCTAGCACCATTGGGGCCATCGGTCATCCGTACCGATGGCAATCCCACTGATTCGACCGGTGTCGTATGCCACATGTCGACACCACCGGTCAGAGCACATACTTCTTCAATACCTACTCGCTCCAAATCGGAACCTTGAACCGCTCGGCTTTTCCATCCCGGGTCTAGCTCTGCTGGGGCTCTTTCGTCTTTACCGCTCATGTCCTACCCCTATGTATTTCGTTTCCAAACCAGTTATCAATGCAGTTCGATCACGAGGGGGCGACTGCACGACTAAATCATGCAGTGCTAAACTCCAAAACACTGATCATATTCTCGATCCATTTGTGCAATTGCAAACTGAGAGTTTAAATAAGGCAAAACCCATAGCAAAATTGGCACACCACTACTTGGGCATGCTAGCTCCGCATATCGGATAAAAACCCATTAGCCCATGCGAATAATTAGCATTTATAAATGCTCTAAGTAACCGACATGCTAAATTCTAGAACGATGCACACACATCGTTATTATCACTTTCGTGACAGATTAATCTGCAGGCCAAAAACATGCTTGAAATTGGGTTTTCAGCTTGCTATCAATGACCAAACATATGAACTCGCTTATGCCTTACTTCAACCATGATTTTTTAATTGAATATTACCGATTATGCCTCGAAACTTCAGTTAAGAGCTCGCTCGAGCTGCGATCAATGGAACACGGCTGAGCCAGCCGTCGTTTGTAAACTAGGCCGGCGTGTTGGGAAACGATCCGTTATAACCGGCAGTGTTAGTAGGCGTTTATCCTTTACTTCAGTACTTTTGGGGCCAGGGCGCATGGATCTGATCTCACGATTGGAGGAGCTGGAAAGAAAGCATGAAGAGCTCGAGAGGGAGCTGGCCTCTCCCGAGCTTACCAAGGATCGCGCGCGATTAGCCGAAGTGGCCCGCAAACATGCCGAACTGCAACCAGTCGTAGATAAGTTCTCTCGTTACCGTCAGACCTATCAAGATATCGAAGCGGCCAAAGAGCTGCTGAGCACCGAGGAGGACCCCAAGGAGAGAGAGTACCTCAAGGAAGAAATAGCGAGAGAAGAACGGGCTCTCGAAGATTTAGAAGCACAGCTCCGTCGGCTTTTGTTACCCAAGGACGAAGCCGATGAAAGGGACGTAATAGTGGAGATCCGGGGTGCGGCTGGAGGTGACGAAGCAAAGCTGTTCGCTGGGGATCTTTTTCGTATGTACGAACGGTATGCCGAGTCAAAAGGGTGGAGCACCGAGATTTTGTCTTCCTCTCCTAATGAAATCGGTGGTTACAACGAGATCATCTTCGCGGTCAAGGGACCCGGCGCTTATAGACGGCTAAAACACGAGGCTGGCACACACAGAGTGCAGCGGGTTCCAGTGACAGAGTCGTCCGGGAGGATACACACCTCGACAGCAACAGTCGCCGTTCTCCCTGAGGCAGAGGAGGTCGAGGTTGAAATAGACCCGAAAGATATTCGAATCGACGTGTTCAGGTCGAGCGGCCCCGGAGGACAGTCGGTCAACACGACAGACTCAGCAGTGCGCATCATACACCTGCCCACAGGAATCGTGGTCAGCTGTCAAGACGAGAAGAGTCAGATACAAAACCGCGATCGCGCTATGCGGATACTTCGATCTCGATTGTTGGCTCTAGAGCGCCGAAAGCAGGAAGAAAAAACCGCTGAAGAGAGACGAGCGCAGATCCGTCGGGGGGACCGTTCCGAGAAGGTGCGAACGTATAATTTTCCCCAAAACCGGGTAACGGACCACCGCATAGGCAAAAGCATCCACGACATCCAGAAGGTCATGGCAGGGGATCTCGACTTCTTCATAGACTCCCTCCTCGAGCTCGAACAGGCCGAGCTGCTTGCATCGGTCGAGTGAGCCCGGATATGCGATATTGGCCCCCGGCCGGCAATCCATTTCGTCGCCCCGAGTGTCACAATCGTGCATAAGAGAGCATTGAGACAGAGACCGAGGACACCATGGCCCGAGTAACCACAAAACAGCTACGTGAAAAAGCTTTTGGGCCGTTGGACTCTTGCGTCTGGGCTGAACTCGTTTCCGAAGCTACCAGGCAGCTAAAAACGGCTGGTGTCCACTCCCCTAGACGAGATGCCGAGGAGCTCGCGGCTCATGTCTTGGGAATTTCGCTCTCAAGGCTGGCACTACATTTTCGCCAAGTCGCATCCTGTGCAGAGCGTTCTACCTATTTCGAGTACGTCGCCCAGCGGAAGAGACGCGTGCCGCTGCAACTACTGACAGGCGTAGCGGGATTTCGACGAATCGAATTACGGCTACGTAGAGGCGTTTTCATACCGCGGCCGGAAACAGAAATTCTCGTCGAGGTTGCCTTGGACCACATTCGGAGACACTGTCGTAGCCGAGTGGCGCGGGTACTGGATCTTGGGACCGGATCGGGTGCTATTGCTTTATCTATTGCTTCCGAGGCCGAACACTGCGAGGTCGTAGCGACTGACATCTCCGAACACGCCCTCAGGTGCGCAAAGCGAAACGCTGAGCGGATGGGGCTCGTAGAACGGGTGTCTTTCGTCGCTTGTAGCTGGATATCGGCTTTCCGCGAGTATCTAGAACAACCCTTCGACGTAATCGTGTCCAATCCCCCCTATATTCCCTCAAATGCCATCGAAGCCCTGGAGCCCGAAGTCAGGCAGTACGATCCACCCGCAGCACTCGACGGTGGAGGAGACGGCCTCCGGTACCTGCGGTACTTGCTATGTGTAACTCCCCGGTTGCTTACTCCCACCGGCATGGTCGCATTGGAAATCGGCGCTGATCAGGCCGACAGGATCACAAAAGATCCCGCCCTCGCAGAGCAACTTCTGCGCCATCGGATGAAACTTGCGCCCCCCGTCTACGACCTCCAAGGGCGGCCAAGAGTGATCGTAGCATCGAAGCTGCATGCTGAGTTTGTGAACGCTAGGCATCTGAGCGCCGTTCCCGCCGCCGCAGGGCTAACCACTCACATGGCTTGTATTGGCTATCAGAGAACTGGTTCGCCTTGGGTTCCGAGGGACGGAACCGGAGAGCTTGAGAACAACATAGGGTCAGACGGAAGTTGCAGATGACCACTCGAGACGTTGCGATCCAGGTACTTACGGACCCTCCCGACCCAGCTCTTGTCGAGCAGGTCGTAAATATTCTTTTAAAAGGCGGCGTGGCTGTCCTGCCCACCGACACCGTGTACGGTCTGTGCGCTGCTGCCGAATCGGAGGCCGGCGTACGCCGTGTCTTCGAACTAAAAGGACGAGATACTTCGAAAGCTCTACCAGTCTTTGTTGGGAATCTTTCTCAGGCACGAGCCGTGGCTGAGCTCAATATTGAGGCGGAGAGATTGGCCTCCGTTTTTTGGCCAGGGGCTCTGACATTGATATTGAAGCGGCGCCCCGGGATCGCTTGGAACTTGGGCGGTGACCCGCACACGATCGGCATCCGGTGGCCACAATCGAGGTTTGTCTCAGAGATCTGCCTCAGGGCAGGACCCATAACTTCGACGAGTGCCAATGCATCCGGAGCTCCCGAGGCCAAAACGGTTACCGAAGCAGTAGAGGCTTTCGGATCCCGAGTAGATTTGTACGTCGACGGTGGGCCATCCCCCACCGAAGTTCCCTCTACCGTAGTCAGCCTCGTTTCCGATCCTCAAATCTTGAGGGAAGGGGCAATCTCCGCCGCGGAATTCCTTGGCAAACTCAGATGAGCGAGGACGATGCCCGAAGATAGCCACAAGACGGAACTGCCGCTCGACCGAACCCGGGGCGCGGCAGCTAAAAGCCATATGCTTAGACGTCTAGCGATAGGTGGTGTAGTTATCGGAACCGCCATCGTGGCCGTGTTGGCATCGTCGCGCCTCGCCGGCACTAAGTCTGTGCCCCCCTCCTCAGATGAGACGGGCTTCCAGCCTCCCGGTGCTCTCATAGTTGCGCCTGAAGAAAGAAGTGCGACCGATCCACTAGCGATAACCACTTACAACGCTATTGCGGCCCAGGTAGCCAGCGACACCATCGGGATCTTTGCCTTTCCCGAGTCACTCACGCCTACCTCAGTGCTTTCCCGCACGAACGAACATGGAGTCCCCCAGACATTCCTGGTGCTGGAAGTTCGAAAAGGGTGGGCACGGGTTATGTTGCCGGGACCACCAAATGGTTCCACTGGGTGGATACGCACCTCAGAGGTTAACTTCTACGGAGTCGAGCACGTAGTGCGAGTACGCCTGGCGTCCAAGCGACTTGAGGTCTGGGAGAGAGGCAGGCTCGCTTTTTCGTTTCCAGCCGGCATAGGACGAAAGAACACCCCTACACCGGGAGGAAGATACTACATAAAAGAACTCCTCCAACCAACGGATCCCGCGGGGCCATGGGGCAGTTACGCTTTTGGGCTCAATGGCTACTCCAACTCGGTATACGGTCCCGATGGAGAGCCACAGGTGATTGGAATCCACGGTACCAACGAGCCCGACTCTGTAGGCAAGGAAGTATCTGCCGGCTGTGTCCGCCTTCGCAACGAAGACATCGAAAAGCTCGTAGGTCTTCTACCTCTTGGGACTCCGGTTGAGATAATGGAGGATTGATATCGCGTCGCCTACCAAACACCTTTTATCGTGCAAGCGGACCGCTCCGAATCCGAACCTTCATCGGAAAACTCGGGCAAGCCCGACATCGTCGAGCTCGCCATGAACAGGGACCCCGACGCTCTGGGCACCCTCTATGACGTTTTATATCCCCCCCTCTTTAGGCTTCTATTCTTCTCTACGAGAGACACTACCGTCGCTGAGCAAATAGCAGATGCCGTAGTTCCCACGGTCCTTGCATCCGTACCTCATGCACAAGCCGACGCCCCTTCATTGCGAGCATGGATGATGTCGGTTGCGTGGGCTCTGCTCGAACGTGACTATAAACAGGCCCTTCCATCTGTGGGACATCATCTCCCCCCGCACTTTCTGGACGAGGCCACAACCCAAACGCTTGAGTATCGACAGTCAGCTGACGAGCTGGCCGCAGCCATTCGCCAATTACCCCCCTTCTGGCAGAACTACGTCGTGTTGCGATTTATCTCCGGACTGACCAGAAGCGAGGTAGTGTTTGTCTTGGGGAAGCCTTCCTCCGACGTCGCGGCGATGGAGACCGAGGCTTTGCAAGAGCTGGGATACTGGCTCGGAGCCTTCCAAGAGTGAGTTCACAGAAAGGCAAAGGTGCTGGAGCAGACCAGATGAGCGATGACACATCACCTTCCAACGACGTCGGGAAGGACAAACGGCACCTAACTCTCGTTCTCTCCGAATCGTTAGAGGATGACACGCGATCGCGAGCGGCTAGAGGGTCGACCCACCAACACAACAATCAGCAAGTTACCCTCGCTCTCAAGACCTTGTACAGACAGAGCGACTTGTTAGAGGTCCGAATAAAAGCTGAACAAAAGCGAAAAGCGATCTCCGAGGCCTTGGCCCTCTGGGGTACTGCTCCCAAAACCCGTCACAGGAGCCGACGCCTCTGGCTAGGTGTAGCTATCTTGGCATTGTTCACAGCCGCGCTTATTCCCGCTTATGAAATTTCTCGGAACTCCCTTCCCGGAGACCCGCTGTGGAAGCTCAAGCGGGCGGATGAGAGCGTCAGACAATGGCTGGCGCGTGGCCCCGAAGCCGAAGCGCGCGTGGCACTGGCCAATACCAGAGAGAGGCTCGAAGAGGCGAAGCTCCTCGCCGACGACGAGCGCTTCGAGGCAGCCCGTAATGCCCTGGCTCTTTTTTACTCGGAGTTCGACTCAGCGCGTAGACGCCTTCGTATGATCACCAGGGAATCTCACCCCGAACTGTATGCAGAAGCGGACCGTCAACTCGAAGAGGCTGCCGCACTGGACGAGCGACTCAACGGAGCGGCAGCTCGTACCGTTGCACCGAGACGGCCCGAGGCAGTGGGCACGCTAAGCCCTACACCCCGCCCCCCTTGGGAGCCGGAAAACCCACAAGAACCGCCGCACTCCGCAGGATAGCACTGTGCGTCAAAAACTCGCTAGAAAGCCCCCCTCGAGCTGCTAAGAACTTCTCTTTTCGACCCGCGCCAAAAGCGATCCTAACGCCTGGTGAAAAGCTTCGGGTGCCTCTAGGTTCGGCAAATGGCCAGCGCCAGCAATTACCGTTAGGGTCGCTGAGGGTATCGACTCAGCCAGAGCGCGCGCCTCCTCCACGCTTACCAGAGCATCCGAGTCTCCAACTACCACAGCGGTGGGTACCCGAATACTACCGAGAAGTCCTGTGGAGTCTCGCCTCTGGGCCAGGCCGTGGAGCGCCGCCACGAGGGTCTCGTCCTCTTGATCGTTCATGATCTTGGCAACCCAGCGTGCCACGTCGTCTGTGAGCGACCTATCCGATGAAAGTAGACGCTGTAGCATCGATTCGAGAAACTCATGGCGCCCGCCCAACTTTATTGTCTCAATGGCCCTGAACCTTGCAGCTCTCGCCTCTTCGGTGTCGGCACTTGCTCGGGTGTCCGACAGGAGTAGTCCTTTTGCTACTAGGGGACGGAGTCTCAGCATTGCGAAGATGACATATCCGCCCATAGAGCACCCAACTAGCACCGCTTGCTGCAAGCCGAGCGCATCGAGACAATCGAGCACCGTCCGGGCTGCAGTTTCCATATCAATGATCTCTAGAAAATCCCTGGCGGCCTTGGATCGCCCGAAGCCTGGAAGATCGAGAGCATAAGATGGATAGCCTCTGATCGATGCCCACTCCAGCGCGGGCTCCCACATCCGAGAGTCCAAGGGGAAAGCGTGTAAGAAAACACAGGCCGCCTTAGTTGGGGACCCTGATGTCGCAGGAAAGCGAAGTGTTTCGGGAATCCGCTCACCGGGCTCGACAGTGAAAGCGTTCCCCCCTATCCTGCAACGGACGAATAACTTTGATTTGAGCGACAGTGACATCTCCAAATGTTCGCGCTGTTGTTGTAGGCGCCTATAGGCTACCAATCAAAAGACTGTATGATCGGACGACTCTAGAGTTCAAGGCATCCAATTGGCTGAGAAGACGAAATTCGTAGAAGAAGCACTTCCATTTGCCCAGTCGTTATATGGCGCGGCGCTCAACCTGACTCGAAACCCTTCAGATGCTGAGGATCTAGTACAAGAGACATTTCTCAAAGCCTTCCGCTCCTATGACAGTTTCAAAGAGGGCACAAACCTAAAGGCTTGGCTATATCGGATCCTCATGAACACGTTCATCAACATGTACAGGGCCAAGCAAAGAAGACCTCAAGAGACTCAAGTAGAAGATATAGGAGACTTCTACCTATACCATCGTCTCGGTGAGGCAGCTCCAGCTGAGGCAGCTCGAAGCGCTGAGGAGGAGCTCCTGAATACTTTCACTGACGACGCGGTTAAAAAAGCAATGGAAGAACTTCCCGAGCCCTTTCGCCTCGCCGTGTATTTAGCTGACGTAGAGGGCTTCAGCTACAAGGAAATCGCAGAGATCATGGATGTCCCTATAGGCACAGTGATGTCACGCCTCCACCGTGGTCGGAAGGCGCTCCAGGCTAAGTTGTACGAGTATGCGATGGAACGGGGACTCATTTCAGCTGAGCCACCTCACGAGACAGCGAAAGCCGTCTCGCAGGGACGGGGAGACGCGGACGGTGAATGAGGAGTGTCGTAGGACTACCAAGGCTATATACCTTGTAATCGACGGAGAGGCCAGCAAGGTGGTCTCCTGGCGGGTCACCAAGCACATCGAAGCATGTCCGGACTGCTTGAGACGGTACGAGTTCGAGCGCAAACTGAAGCAGCTTATCGAGCGGGCATGTCAGTGCGTAGGATGCCCAGATGGATTCGAAGAGCGTCTAAGGAGAATGATCCTCGCAGAGTTCGAGTGAGTATGCTGAGCCCGAACACGAGGATGCATTGTCCGATCCTCTTTTCGACTGAGTAACAACGAGTGGTCTTTCTGGACGAACTGCGACGGGGATCGGTCACGTCTGTTGTGAGCGGCTTGGAGCACCGCCTTTTTCTCACTTAGACTTGCCAGCCGAAGCTGTCCGCGGAGGTACTTTGTGATGAGTGAAAAGCAATGGGACCAAAGCAGCTTTCTGGTCGAAAGAAGACCAGCAGCTCGACTCGGTAGGGCTTTACTTGTAGCGGTTTTGGGGTCAGTGATTATCGCAGTTGCAGCATTTCAGGTCACGCCTGTAGCGTCGGTTGGGGAAGTACTCCCCGTTTCAGGAACGGCCCAACTTTACGCGGGCAACATATCGGTTCTTGAGTCTGCGCGGCAGCTCTTATCTGTAATTTCAGAATCAACTTTTGAACGGCAACCAAAGATAGTGTCACCTACCCTCGCGCAAGTGACCGTGAGGCCCGATGCACCCAAGCGGGTTTTCGAAGAAAAAGAAGACAAACCTTGGACTCTGCTGGTAGGTAAGGCTATGCTCCCCGCGACGGTGGCGTTGGGTGCATTCGTCGTAATCTGGTATGTCATGAAGGTGACTCGCGCCCGATACAAGAGAGCATCATGAGCCTAGTCGAGGCCGGTGGGCGCCCTTATGGTGGTGCCCCGGGGCCGCTCGCGCTCATGCCCCCTTCGGAGTCGGGGTACGCACCCCACCACGGTGAGCCGTCCGTTGGAGAAGTCGATCTTGATTGGGGAATAGTAGAAGCCGTTGCCACCCGGCTCGCAGGAGCACCCCCAGTTGGATTTACTGAAGGTGTTTCCACTCTCATCGCGGACTTTGAAGGAGCCACCTCCTTCGCCGAGCTTTTAGTTAGCGAACTTACTGGACTATATCCCAAGGCAGGCCCAGCCAGAGTTCTAGTCATCAGCAGGGCTGGATGGGTAAAAGCAAACATTGCTATCTTCCGTCACTACCTTAGCCCAGTTGCTGCGAGACTGACCCCACCCTCTCCGGCATTGTCTCGGTCCGCATCTACTTTGCCCGCGTATGCATCGATAATCGACGACGTCGTGCGAACCGGCCTTTCGGCGGTTAGAGGAGCTGCACGCAGTGTCGTTTCCGCACAGATAGGTATCGTGTTGGGGTTTCTCTCAAAAAGGGTTCTGGGTCAGTACGACCTCGTACTTCCCGAGGATGGAAAGGACTCGGTCTACTACGTCGGGCCCAACATCGTAAACGCAGAGCGCCAGTTCGGCTTCGGGCGTAAAGAATTCAGAATGTGGATAGCCCTCCATGAGACGGCTCACCGAGCACAGTTCACGGGAGTGGAGTGGCTCAAGGGATACTTCAACGACCTAGTCGAGAACCTAATGGCTGGCTCCTACATCGACCCGAAGGCCTTCGCATCCGCTCTCCGGCGGATGGCCGAAGCCATTATTCAGGGCCGCGATCCACTCGGCGATACCGGTCTAGCCGGCATGTTTGCCAGCGATGAGCAGCTGGAACGAATGCGAAGACTCCAAGCCCTGATGTGCGTTTTAGAAGGCCACGGAAACTTCGTGATGGACACCATAGGCGAACGGGTAATTCCCGATGCGCGCCGGATGTCCCAGATCTTGAGAGAGCGTCGGGCCTCTAGTGGTCTTCAGAGAATACTTTTTCGACTCCTCGGGATCGATACCAAGCTCAAGCAGTACGAGCTCGGGGAGCGCTTCGTAAAGGCTGTAGTAGAACGGGCCGGCCTAAGGACTTTTTGCGCAATATGGAACGACCCTGCCAACCTTCCTACCCTGGAAGAAATAGAGGATCCACCACGCTGGCTAGCCCGGGTGACCGCCTAGGGCCACCTTGGCGGCGCCTGGTCTCGATCGGGTGAGCGAGACAATGAACGATGGGCGGTCGCTAACACTCGGACCAGAGGACGTGGCAGAGGGAATGCGGAAGGCGGGGATTCACCTCGACCAGAGCTCTCCCTATCTGGTGATGGTGTCGGGCGGTCCCGATTCTTCGTTTCTTCTATGGGCTCTCGCCCGGCTCGGGGCCGACGTGGTCGCTTTCCACTTGGATCACGCCCTGAGAGCAGGCTCGGAAACAGACGCTCGAGCAGCATGTGCTCTCGCACAACACCTCGGAGTGCCCATCGAAGTCGTGCGCCGTAAACCCGATGTGCACCCCGGCGCCTCCTTCGAAACCGCAGCCAGGGCACTCCGATACGAAGAGGCTGAAAAGGCTGCAGATCGAAGGGGATGCGAGTGGATACTCACAGCCCATACAGCAGACGATCAAGTAGAAACATTCTTTATCAACTTGGCGAGAGGAGCCGGCCTCGATGGCCTAAAAGGCATTCCCCGCCGATCGGGTAGGATCGTGCGGCCCATGCTCCATATCTGGAAGCGAGACATAAGGGATGCCTGTCAGGCAGAAGGCATCTCGTACGTAGAGGATCCGACCAATCTGGATCTGTCACTTCTTCGCAATAAGGTGCGCCTCCGAGCCATTCCTGTCTTAGAAGAAGTTTTGGGAGAGGGTTTCAAAAAATCCCTTCTGAGGCAAACCGAGTTGTTGAGAGACGATGCGGAATTTCTAAATGCCTTCGCTTCCTCTCAGATCCAATCGCATATGACCCGCATTGGAACTCACCCAGCCTTGGTTGCGGACGCTTCTTGGTTTACTCAACTGCCCGCTGCCATTGCGCGGCGAGTCGTGCGGCTGGGCTTTGAAAAACTTGCCGCTAGCCCGCCCCCCCCGTCGCGGCTCGTCGCCATGGCATTGCACGTTGCCGACAGAGGAGGTATAGCTGATCTAGGCAATGGATTTGTCTTCGCACGCGAAGCAAAGCGGGTTCTCCTGCGGGCTTCAAACCTTCCAGCTCCACCCCCGCTTCCAGGAACGATCCCTGGAGAGATCGAGGCACCCTCTTTCGGAGTTAGAATCTCCGCACGCCGTATTTCTCTGGGTTCCGTCGACCGGCATCGGCTTTTCGACCGCGCGAGGTCCTCCCAGGCTGTGGTCTCCGCTTCGGTTGCGGGAGCGGTATTGGTTCGCCCTCCATCACCTGGTGAACGGTTCAGCCCCTTTGGGTTGAAGGGGTCGAAGCCCTTGGCCGATTTTTTGGCGGAGAGGGGCTTGTGCAAGACCGAGCGACTTTTCGTGCCAGTGCTCGCAAAGCCAGAGGGAACTATAGTCTGGGTAGTAGGACACAGGATTTCAAACGAGGCTGCCGTAAAAGAAGGAGACGAAGAAGCTTTGCACCTCGTTAGTGAACCAATGTGATGCTTGGGCAATGCTAAACGCTCACTGCGCCAGAGTACAGACGATGCACAAAGACGGCAAGATTGGTCAAAGAGACTTATTGGGCCTGGAATTGGTAGAGGCTATGTCGCCCCAGGCGGCAGTCGATGCTGGGTTGAAGATTGTCCTTACTGGAGACCAGATCCAGCAGCGAGTAGCCGAGCTCGGAAGGCGAATTTCCAGAGACTACGCCGGTCGTAAACCGGTTCTGGTTGGGATCCTAAAAGGTGCGTTTGTGTTCATGGCCGATCTGTGTCGTCATATCGACATCCCTGTAGCCTTTGATTTCATGGCCGTTTCTAGTTATGGAGCAGCCACCAAATCCTCGGGCATCGTCCGCATAACCAAAGACCTCGATGCCGACATCACGGGCAAGGACGTGATAATAGTCGAGGACATCGTCTCGTCTGGCCTCACGCTCACGTATCTTCAGCGTGTCCTTCAGGCCCGTTCCCCCGCGAGCGTGGAAATGTGCGCCCTTCTGCTCAAGCAGGAACACCGCGTAAAAGAGGTCAACGCAAAGTACGTGGGCTTCGAGATCCCCGATGTTTTCGTCGTCGGCTACGGATTGGATTTGGCCGAACGCTTCAGGAACTTACCGTACATCGCAGCCCTCCAGGAGACCTAGTGGCAGAGGAGCGCAGGAAGACTTTCAAGGATTTACAAAAGACCGCAGTGCTTTTCCTTCTAGTGGCACTGCTTGCGTCGGCGGCTTTTCTAATCCGTGCTTACAAGGCGCGCTCTGCCCTTCAGCCCGTATCTCTAAGTGACTTCGAAAACGGTCTCGAAGCCGGAAACGTGATCCGTGTTCGGCTTTACGAAAAAGACGGCAGAGCTGACGCTTGGTACTCGGATGGATCGAAGGCCCTCGTGTATTTTCCGAAAGAATACACCTCGGATCTAGTCACTAAGATCCGCACGAAGCCCGATGTGGTGCTAGAGGTCAGTACCCAGAAAGATCCGTACTGGAAAACCCTTCTTTTCAATCTCGTCCAGGTCGTCGTACCAGTAGGGTTGGTAGCTCTCTTGTTGTGGTATCTCCTGTCCGGTCCAGCCGGAGGTGGCTTGGGTGGCAGAAATCCGTTTGCCAAGATTCGTTCTCGTCAACGAAAAGGAGAGGCATCCGACGTCACTTTTTCGGACGTAGCAGGCTTGGACGAAGCCGTCGAAGAGCTAAAAGAGGTGGCGGAGTTTTTGGAGCGCCCAGAGCGATTTAGAAAGCTAGGCGCCAAGGTACCGAAGGGGATCTTGTTGTACGGCCCGCCCGGAACAGGTAAGACTCTCCTTGCCAAAGCTGTTGCCGGAGAAGCGAAGGTCCCTTTCTTCTCGATTTCCGGTTCGGACTTCGTCGAGCTTTTCGTCGGAGTTGGAGCATCTCGGATACGGAGTCTCTTCCAGCAGGCCAAAAAAGAGAGTCCCGCTATTGTCTTCATCGACGAGATTGATGCCGTGGGCAGGCACCGGGGCTCGGGGCTCGGAGGTGGGCATGACGAGAGGGAACAAACCCTCAACCAGCTCCTCGTGGAAATGGATGGCTTCGACACCGACGAAGCTGTGATCTTGATCGCGGCAACCAACCGACCGGACATCCTAGATCCCGCCCTTCTAAGGCCGGGGCGCTTCGACCGTCAGATTGCAGTTGACCGTCCCGACCTCAACGGTCGCATCGGGATTCTGAAGGTGCACACCCGCGGAAAACCGCTAGAAGGGGGGGTGGACGTCGAAGTCCTCGCCCGAAGAACGCCGGGCTTTACTGGAGCAGACCTAGCCAACCTTGTGAATGAGGCGGCAATTCTGGCCGCAAGGGCGGGAAAGCCCTCGATCGGTCAGGATGAGTTCGACGAAGCGATCGAGCGCGTCTTAGCAGGCCCGGAAAAAAAGAGCAGAGTATTGACGGAAGAAGTCAAGCGGCGTATAGCCGTTCACGAGGCCGGTCATGCTCTCGTTGGGCACTTTTTGCCCAACAGCCACCCGATCCACAAAATCTCTATCATGCCGCGGGGCCGCACGCTGGGGTACACGATTTCGTTACCGGAAGCGGACCGCTACATCATGACCAGAAACGAGCTCTTGGACGAAATGGCTACACTCCTTGGAGGACGAGCAGCTGAAGAGTTCATTTTGGGCGATGTCAGCACCGGGGCTCAGGACGATATAGAAAAAGCGACCGCCTTGGCACGCCAGATGGTAGGAGAGTACGGGATGTCGGAGTCCATCGGGCCCCTCTTCATAGGGCCAAGATCTAACGAAGTGTTTTTGGGCAAGGAATTGGCGAGTCCAACCTCCCACTCCGAAAGCGTCGCAGCGGAAGTAGACAGTGAGGTACGCAAGCTGGTCAACGAAGCCCTGGTGAAGGCACGCTCGATAGTAGAGAGCCACACAGACGCAGTGGAAAGCTTAGTGGAACAGCTCCTCGATAAAGAGACGATTGACGCCGAGGAGCTCGACAGGATACTCGAGGAAGTCGACGTAGTCCAGCTAGCAAAAGAGGGAGTACTTATAAATGACCGCACAGGATGACAACTGGGCGAACACCGTAGTCTCGAAGGATCTCGGTCCTCGTGCTCTAGAACGGATCAAAGGGGCTGTGACCGACATTATGGAGGCACTCGGCGTTGATCTCGACCGGTCCGGTACGAAAGGAACTCCGGAGCGGGTAGCAAAGATGTACCTAGAAATTTTCTCTGGGATGTACGAGGATCCGGGCTCGGTCCTCGAAGTGATCTTTGAGGAAAACCACGACGAGATGGTTTTAGTAAAGGACATTCCCCTTTATTCGATGTGTGAACACCACCTGATGCCGTTTTTAGGCAAGGCACACGTTGCGTATCTCCCTAACGAAACCGGGCAAATAACCGGGTTGTCCAAGATCGCCAGGCTTGTAGACGTAATGTCGAAGCGTCCGCAGGTTCAGGAACGCCTCACCACTCAGATCGCGGACGTGCTCGAGGCGAAGCTCAATCCGAAAGGGGTACTCGTAGTGGTCGAGGCCGAACACCTGTGCATGACAATGCGGGGAGTCAAAAAACCGGGTTCGGTAACAGTAACGAGTGCCGTTCGGGGTATCTTCAAGACCGACGTCTCCACAAGAGCTGAGGCTCTAGCGCTTATACGGCCAGGTGCATGAAAGATGATGCCCGTTTTGCCCGAGGGGCGGCTCGAACTCAAAGAGTCACCGCCACTCGAAGGGCCTCCCTGGGCTAGAGTCCTGCGGGTGGTCGGATATAGAGAAGCAGCACGACTACTCGCAGCTCTAGGTGTTCCCGAGAGAGAGCTCGACCACTTGCGAGATCACGTTCTATACCGCCTCGTTCAAGTGGGACCGGTACACAACATAGTGGCACGGCGCCTTAGGCGACACTTTGCCCACATCGGAGGAGAAGCGGCTATCCCAGAGGGAGCCTACTCCGATCAGGGAGAGTGCGACATTATCTTGATGGGCCGGCTCGATCAGTTCGAGCAGCTGTGTAGAAGGTTGGACCTTTTGGGCCCCGATCTGAAATCGGTGGGTACGGTGATCCGAGCCGCGCTAGAGCGAGACACTGGCCTGAGAGGCAACTTTTTGGCCAAAGACAAAAAGATCCCCGCCGGAACGAGCACCAAAATCATGGGGATATTGAACGTAACTCCCGATTCTTTTTCCGACGGCGGGCTGTTCCTCGACCGCAACGCGGCCGTCCAACACGGCATCCGAATGTGGAAGGAAGGAGCTGATGTGATAGACGTGGGCGGCGCCTCGTCAAGACCCGGGGCCGAGCCTATTTCTGCGCAAGAACAGAAGCGTCGAATCCTGCCTGTCATAGAAGAGCTTGCCGCAAGCGTAGATGCCGTGATCTCAGTGGACACTTCCTCGGCGGAAGTGGCTGAAGCGGCACTCCAAGCGGGTGCTCACATAATTAACGACATCTCGGCCCTGCGCGACGACCCTGAGATGATAGATGTGGCGGTGGAGTCGGGTGCAGGCGTGATCCTGATGCACATGAGAGGGACCCCCAAGACGATGCAGGAGCTGACCGACTACAAAGACCTGCAGAGCGAGGTGTGGAAATTTTTAGCCGAGCGATCGGTGTGGGCTATGTCGAAGGGAGTTCGAAGAGAGTCGATAGCCATAGACCCGGGTATCGGATTCGCAAAAACTCCCGAGCAGAACCTTACGATCCTAAGGCGTCTAGGGGAGTTCAGAAGCTTAGGCCTTCCGGTGGTGGTGGGACCGTCTCGAAAGTCGTTTATAGGCAAGATTTTGGACCTCCCCGTAGAGGAACGTCTCGAAGGAACGGCGGCTGCCAGCGCCTGGGCTGTCTTCCAGGGAGCTTGGATGGTTCGAGTTCACGATGTTAAGCCCATAGCTAGAGTGTGCAGGATCATCGACGCAATCCTTACGTCCCCCTGAGCGACTCAGTTTTTGTCGTTGTGGCGCTGCTGGATAGACCAGCGTTTTAGAGGCTCCGTAACCGCCACGGCCAGGAATCCTGCCAATCCATATGCAGCGAGCTCCCACAGCGGCACCGCTTTCATCTGAAGGACTCGGCCAACCGGTGAGTATACGGCGATCAACAGCACTGTTATCATCCCCACCAGAAGAGGAAGAAGCACCGGATTGTACCTAGCACCGGCTCTCCAGAAAAATTCTTCGGGACACAGCTCCGCCAGAAGGATGGCTATGTCGCCTGCTATCAGTGTCGAAAAAGCCATCGTTCTCGCCTCCTCTACTGCGATCCCTTTAGCGTGGGCGATTATATAAACCCCGGTCATCACCATGAACAGGATCGATCCTGCTATCACCGGCCGAACCAGTCGATCTACGCTAGCTAGGTTGGCCTTGGGATTGCGAGGTGGTCTCGACATGAGGTCGTGCGAAGGTGGTGCGTTTTCGAAGGCTAGAGACACTGTTGGATGCAGCACGATCTCTAGGAGAACCAGGTGCAGCGGGAGAAGCAGCAGAGGAACACGCGCAAGTGGGACCACTAGAGCCGCCAACAACAAAGGGATGTGAAAAGCCACGAGATATGAGACGGCCTTGGACAGGTTGTCGAAGATACGGCGTCCGTGTGCTATAGCTGAGACGATGGTTGCGAAGTTGTCGTCGAGAAGGATCAAATCGGCAGAGGCCCTAGCTACTTCCGTCCCGCGCATTCCCATTGCCACCCCGATGTCCGCCTCTTTGAGGGCGGGAGCATCGTTGATCCCATCGCCAGTCATAGCCACTATCTCGCCTTGGACCTTGAGATGGCGCACAATGCTGAACTTCTGCTCGGGCCGAATGCGGGCCAGGACGACTGCCTGTTTTACGATTCGGTCGAACTCCTCCTCCGATGCAGAGTCGAGCTCGTCGCCGACTGCTACACTCAGCACACCACCGGGGCCGACTTCGGTCTGTCGCGATGCCGAATCCAGAAGTCCCAAACCTTCGGCTATTGCAGTAGCAGTCATGGGGTGATCGCCGGTGATCATCATGACTCTTATCCCAGCTCGCTTACACTGTTCAATTGCAGAAGACACCCCTTGTCTGGGAGTATCCGCGAACGCGACCACTCCCAGTAAGTCAAGTTGGGACTCATCTACTCCTCTTTCACCGGGGTTGTCGGATGCGGGCCCCGCTGCGATTGCTAATACTCGCATTCCCTTTCCAGCCAGGCGCAAGGCAAACTCCTCCGCATCTGCTCTGGTTTTTTCTCCAACTCTTGCGAGGGTCAAGATCGTTTCTGGGGATCCTTTGGCGAAGGTAACGTACCTTCCGTTGATTCGCCACACGTGCGACATGTACTTAGAGCACGGATCGAAGGGATAGTCCACAACCAACGTCTCGCGGCGAACCCTTGCTGTGTCGACCGACATCTTTTCCGCGTGTTCGAATATCGCTCTCTCTAAAGGATCAAAGGGATCCGGTTCACAGGCGAACATGGCGGCCTCGAGCACACGCCCGACGCTTCCGGTGACGGACCATACCTCGGCCACCGATAGCTTACCCTCGGTCAGAGTTCCCGTCTTGTCTGCACAAATCACGGTCGTCGATCCCAAAGCTTCGACGCTCGTAAGTCTCCGTACAAGCGCCCGATGGCGAGATAACCGCCAGGCACCCAAGGAAAGATACAAGGTAAAAACGACGGGGAACTCCTCCGGTACCGCAGCTATCCCAAGACTCACGCCTGCAGTGACAGCTGAGACGATACCGTGCCCGTACAAAAGCTCGAGGGAGGTGACGGAAGCGCAAAAGATGGCCGCCACCGCGCCTAACTGCAACACCAAGCGGCGGATCGCTCGTTGCAGCGGAGTCGCCTCGGGCTTAGAGTGAGCCACGGCCCTCGCGAGCTTCCCGTACTCGGTGTCAGCCCCCACCGCTTCGACGATGAAAAGGCCATGTCCTGCGAGGACAACGCTACCGGCCTTCAACTGAGAAGCGGAGCTATCGGCCAGAGGTGTGCCTGCAGCGATTTTCTCCACCGGAAAAGATTCACCTGTGAGTGGCGACTCGTCGACGCTAAGTTGTCGGGTCTCGATCACCCTTCCGTCGGCAGGAACAATGTCGCCCTCTTTGACCGAAACGACATCACCGCGGACGATTTCAGTCGCGAGAATCTCCGTGAAACGGCCATTTCTAAGCACGGTCGCTCTGGGGCGAGTAGTCTCCCTGAGTTTGTCGAGAGCGTTCTCTGCCCTCGCTTCCAGTACCAGGCCCACCGCCACAACTGGAATCACCGCAGCGAACGCTATCACCGCATCGAGGGCCTTGCCCACTACGGCATAAGTGACACCCGCGGCGATGAGCAACAGTGCCATCGGGTCGGAGAGGCCCTTCTCGAGTATCCAGAACAGTCCTCTCCGCACCTCCTCGGGAACGAGGACGTTCGGACCTACAGCTTGAGCCGTCTGGGATAATCGCCGTCGCACGGTACCAGGTGGGTACTCAGATCAGTTCGCCTCGTGCATAAAGAGCAAGTTTGTGGCAAGCAGAAGCATCTCCGATATCGATCACATCTCTCAAGACTTTGGACCGGCCTACGACAGACTCCAATATTCTCCAGGATGCGCTTCCTTTTCTGGGTAGCTCGGTAGTCAATACGAGCAACTGGACCGCCCCGCCAAGAGATGACTGGAGCACTGCGCCTCTGGCTATCACATCCCAAAGCGCATCCTTTGTGGAGAGCCCGCTCGGCACCGAAGTGTAAGAACCCGCCACTGCAAATGCCCACTTTCTTCCCGCCGAGTCCACAGCAACAAAATCAGCCGCGACTCGGGCGGGCCCGATAGTTTGCTTGACTCGGATATCAGCAAATCCCGCCTCTTTCAGTAACTCCAAGGCGTCAGACGTGACCGACACACCCCTACTGAGCCACCTCTTTCCGCCTGAGCTTTGGTTGTTTTGGGCGGCGCGAAGTTCTGCCTCGATTCGTCTTTTGGCCAATACGACGTATTCGCTGGTGGTGTCGAAGCCCAAATACCTCCTGCCCGTGCGTACTGCAGCCACTGCGGTGGTGCCAGAACCGATGAACGGATCAAGGACAACATCACCTTCGTAGCTGTAAAGCTGAATCAGCCTCATGGGAAGCTCGACCGGAAAGGGAGAGGGATGGCCGACGCGGGTGGCGCTCTCGGAGGGGATCTCCCACACATCGACCGTTGCCTCCAGAAACTCGTCTTTCGTGATTGTTGGGGTAGATGGCAAGCCCAACCGCTCCCTGGTTTCCTGAGGAATCGCCCGATCGAATCGGCCTTTCGAACCAACGATCACCCGCTCTGTTACATCCCGCAAGACAGGGTTCGCGGGATGAGCGAAGGTTCCCCATGCGCACGATCCCGAGGTCGTCCGCCCCTTGACCCACACGATCTCTCCTCGTAACAGGAACCCTAAATCCTGCAGTATTCCAACAACGTCCGCCGACAGCGACCTGTATGGCTTGCGACCCAAGTTGGCCACATTTACAGCTATTCGCCCGCCAGGCTCCAAGACTCGCATGCACTCAGAAAACACTTCGGCTAGGAGCCGTAGATACTCGATGTAATTGGAAGGAGTACCCGAGGCGCCAAGCTCTGCTTCGTACTCCTTACCAGAAAAGTACGGCGGTGACGTCACCACGAGGGCTACAGAGTTACAGGCGAGTTGGTGCATATCTCTGGCGTCCTGACAGAAGATCTCGTCTACAACACTGGGTTGGTTAATTGTCGAATCGTCGGAGATCTCTACAGAAGAAAAACGGCTGTAGAACGGCGCCGAGTCATGGCTCTCACGCTTCGAGGAGCCGAAGCTTAAAGTCCGAGTGCGGGCGGTCCGTCGTATTCTCTTAGGATTTGCCCCAGCCTCAGATCTCAACCGCTCGCCTCGCTGGGATTTGATCGAAGGGATTGAACGAGGAGACTGCCGCCGACCGCTATAACATTCGGGAACGCACTCGACGCCCTGGTCCGAAGCACCCAAACGGAGTCGTCGGTGAGAGCCAAGGAAACCATGGGATAGGCGGTTTTCTTTCCAGATTCAGGCCTGTCACGATCCATCTGTGTAGTGCGCTTGTCCCAGCATTTCCTTGAGCAATCCATAGGATAGTCGGTCCTCCGAGGTAGGTGCTGGCGGTGCCAGGGTGTCAGTCCCGCAGCGGTAGCAATAGTGGGTAGAGTCTCGGTACGCTAGCTATGCCACGTCCGGCGCTATATAGCGCCATATAGTTTTATCACCACTCGCCCGAGGATCCCGGTTCTTCGCTGCCGTCGCTCTGACATGATTCGGGCGCTTTCCGGTGCGTTCGGAGCACCTTTCAAGATAAGGATTGGCATGAATTATGATCCGGTGGTCCAAACGGGATCCAAAAATACCGTGGCAGCTACTACAAACTTCTTTCCCTAAAAGCTGCACCTTGGAAGAAAGCGTCCTATCTTTGGTTTGCAGTAACAGGCTCAGTGCTTTGGTGTCTCCTCATTGGTCATAGAGCCCCCAGTGGAATCTTGAGAGGAAAGAGTCTGGGTCTTTTTTCGTGTGGGTTTCGTCCTCCCTTATCGAGTCAAGCTCCGCTACTATCGATCCCTGCCTCAGATGGCGGGCTTCGCTTATAGGCCTACCTACAGTTTCCGCACATCTCGTGGATGCATAGCTAGTCACGCCTTAGTTACTGCGCCCCGAGACAACGGGGTTCAGCTCGGAAAACACACCAGACGGATTGTCTCTATACAACCACACATGCAACATCCAGCCAGTGTCGGAGACCCAGAAGCCCCGCTTTGACTGGCACTCTTCTCGGGGCATGATCGCCACCGAGCCCGACGCAAATATGCAGAGAGATTGGTGGAAGTGCCACTGAGCATTAGGGAAGTACTCGGGCGGCCGGGGAAAAGAGTCCTTGGAAAGTATATAGCCGACCGCGAGCAGCTCCCAGCCACCGCTGCTTCTTTCATACAGGAGCATGTTGGGCTGGGTTGGCTCGAAGGTGGTGGCTGGCGTGTTGGAAACTTTGACAAAGTGGGCCCCCATTTCCGGAAGCTCTCGGACCACAAGCCTAAATCCCTCGCTCTCGGCAACCGAAACTTCCCGATACTTCAAGGTCGCTGCCCTGATCTGGGCCAAGCGCTGATCGAGGAGATCTTGCGGGGCGCCGCTCAGCTGGGCGCCTTGGGCGTGCGCGTGGGCCGGTGCTGGTGAGTCTGACGCCAGGAGTCCTTCTCCAAAACCGATCTTTGCCGACCCGCTCTCGTTAGGGCCGCTAGACACTGGTTTCGAAAAGGTCCGGCCAAATACGGTCCCTGAAGCAAACAGTGCGGCAGCGGCAATCGATGCTCCAGCGATCCGGAGTGCCAGGCGTTTACGGGGAGAGCGACGCTGCTGATAAGCCCCCCGCTCGGCTCTTACCCCCCACTCTGGACCTAGACAGAGCGGATCGGGCTGTGTGCCCTCGGACAATGCCTGCATTAGATACCCCGCGGCCCCGGTCAATCCGATCCGGTGTTTTTCCTTCATCAGTTTAGCGTTCTCTCAGCACGCCCTCCCTCGCCCCGCTAGAATCCTTTTGATTTCCAGCTCCCAGTTGCTAGGAGGGCGTGCTTGCATCTGCTGTTTCACGCTGCAGCTGCTCGTCCCACCAAAGAAGGTGGTGGCACACGCTTCATCTCGACTCTAATGCACGCCCTCGTCGAGGTTGCGCCGGAAGATAAAATTTCGATATGTATCAATAGCGCTGTCAACCTCGAGCTTCCGCCTGAAGTCGAAGTTATCCCTGTCACCGTGGGCGGTCCGATGCAGAGGTTGTGGTTCGACAACCGGACATGGCGTAAGATCGCAGAGGAACACAACCCCGACGTGGCAGTGGCACTTCTTGGGTTCGGGGCGATTCGGCCACCTAGAAAAACGATCACTGTTCTCACTGATTACACTTACTTTTGCCCAAATCGCCACGTTGGCCGGAGCGCTCTTGAGCGGTTTGGGCTCCGCGCACAATTTTTGATCCTCAGAGCCTCGGCACGGCGAGCAAGCCGCGTGGTCGTTCCTTCGAGCACAATGGCCACGGCGGTTCAGAACGTCCTCGGGTTGCCGTACCAGATCGACGTTGTCCGCTTCGGGTGGACTGGCCCGATTCGGGATCCTGAAGCTGCCGATACTTACGACCGAGCCAGAGCCCTGCGACTCCTGTACGTGAGCCAACTCCAGCCCCACAAGGCACACTGGTCATTGCCGACGATCTTATCTGGTATTCGCCGCCAAGGCATCAACGCCAACCTTACTGTGGCTATAAACCGTCAGGACAATCCGCGTCTGTGGAAAATTTTCAACCAACGCATAGCAGTGGAAGGAGTCGCCTCCTCGTTTCGTGTTCTATCTTATCTTTCGGATGCCGATATAACTGCCTTGTACGAAAATGCAGATGTTTTCTTATTTCCGTCTTTGTGCGAGGCGTTCGGTTACCCTATGGTCGAAGCTGCTGCTGCTGGTCTTCCTATTGTTGCAGCAGACACCCCAACAAACAGGGAAATGCTTGGTCCGGGCGCTTTGTACTTTCGCCCGAATGACTTTCGTGCTGCAGTTAACCACGTGCTCACATTGGAACGCGACAAAGATCTTAGAATTGCAATTGCTAATGCAGCACAGACCCATCTACGTGCGCTTCTGCCTTCCCCCCGCGAATTCGGTACCTTATTTCATAAGCTATTAGTGGAAGTCGCGTATGGAGACTGAGATAATCGGTAACTCAGTAAACGCGGACGGGCGCAAACGCTTCTTAGTAGCAGTCTTAACACTAAATGACGAGTTGCAGATTGAGGCGTGTCTAAAAAGCGCAGCTGGTCTAGATGCTGACTTCCTAGTCGTCGACTCCGGCTCGACAGATTCAACAGTCGCAAAGGCAAAAGAACTTGGCGCCACAGTGCTGCACTATCCTTACGTCACAGAAGCGCGGACCCGCAATTGGATAATCGACTCGTGGGCTTCCAAATATGAGTGGCTCGTGTTTTTGGACTCCGATGAGCGACTGACCCCAGAACTTCGGGACGAGATCGCTTCACTACCCCCGCCACATAGAGGACCAAAAGGGTACAAGATGCGGAGGCGCATGTTCTTTCTGGGGAAGGAGCTTCGATTCGGAGGACATCAGGATGTATGGTTATTGCACGTTTTGCACCCTCCGGCAGCTAGAGTAGTCGAGCAGACCCGCACATTGGAGTATGTGCACGTACGAGGTCCGGTGGGAAAGCTGCATCACCCACTAATTCATGACAACCGAAAAGGCCTCAGCGCCTGGACACGAAAGCACGTATTTTATGCACGGAGGGAAGCAGAGGATCGGCTTGCCAGAAGACGTCGTGACCAAGACGTTTCAGAAAACCGAATAAAAGCATTTATACATGAAAGGATCTTGTCGCACGTTCCTCCTTTTTTCACTCCTGTACTGTTTTTTTGCTATCGCTACTTTTTCCGATTTGGATTCCTGGATGGCAAGGTAGGCTTGATCTACTACCTATTGCACGATTTTTGGTACCCTCTCTTAATCGCGGCAAAAATGTTTGAACTCCAGACCGGCCACAAGAAGAGATCGCGAAGGCAGGAGACGACACTAGCTGTCGAGGGTAATTGAGGCTGGCAAAAATCTTCACCACCGAAGAACCGACATTCGATTACGAGGCAGAGAACCGATTCTTTGCGACACGGATCGAAGACGCTCCGAATCTACCTTGGCTGATCGATGATCTGAGACTGTGGGTTCCCCAACCTCACGCCGCATTCAATGGGAAAAGGGTTTTGGAAATCGGATCGAGCGAGGGTGCCTTGGCGCGAACGGTCGTTGAGAACTTCGAACCCGAAATGTACGTCGCCCTAGACATCATTCAGCGCAGACTCATAGGAACCGAAAGGCTCCGACCGCGGCACAGCAATTTGTATGCAGTTACGGGCTCGGCTTTTGCACTTCCCATCGGGGATTGCAAATTCGACGTGATTTTGAACAACGGCACGCTGAATCACCTTCCACATATCGACGTTGCCGCTTGCGAGTTTGCACGGGTGCTGCGACCGGGCGGGGTCTACTTTGGTCGCGAGCCAAATGGGTACAATCCCGCAGTCCGCTGGATAAGTACGCGCAGTAAAGCGGCTAGTCCCAACACAGTGCCCGTTCTCGAGCGAAAAGTGAAAAAGTCGTTCGAGAATGCTGGCTTCGAAGTGTTCACCGACTTCTTCTGGCGACGGCTTCCCATGCTCAAGTACCGCTTCCTCGCGGTATCCTTGCGCATCCAAGCGACCAAGCGACCTTCCATTGCCGATAGCTAGCCCGGTCCACGTCCGAGCTGCACCATGGCAAAGACACTGAGAACCGAGACTCGAGAGCGCGTACGATCGATCATCCTCTCGCGCCCCAATCAGTACAACACGATCACGCCCACTATGAGAGACGAGCTGTCTGCGGCTATCGACGAGGCCGACCGCGACCCAGAGGTCAGAGTGATCCTTCTCAGGGCAGAAGGACCTGCCTTCTGTGCGGGCTACGGACTCGACTGGGCGACTTTGGCTCAGTCTAAGTCTGAACAGCTACCCCAAAGACGACAAAGCGGGGAGCAAAGCGGGGAGACCGCTACCTCGACAGAGCGCGTGTGGGACTCCGTCCAAGACTATCTGTACATGAGCCGCTTCGTCGACTGTTACATGAAGCTCTGGTACGCCAAGAAGCCCACGATCGCTGCCGTACATGGTTGGTGCATCGGAGGAGGTACTGACTTGGTTTTGTGTGCAGATATTATCGTCGCCGCACACAGCGCCAAGTTCGGCTATCCGCCGTCAAGAGTATGGGGTATCCCAACTACAGCAATGTGGGTGTACCGACTGGGACTCGAAAAAGCCAAGCGCTACTTACTTACAGGAGACGAAATCTCAGCCGAAACGGCTGCCCAGATAGGTCTCATCCTAGAAGCCGTTCCCGACGACAAGCTCGAATCCCACTCCTTCGACCTAGCTCGGCGGATGGCGATGCTTCCCCTGAATCAACTGATCATGATCAAGTTGCTATGCAACCAGACTGTCGAAAACATGGGATTCTTTTCGAGCCGCGTCCTTGGCACGATCTTTGACGGAGTAGCCCGCCACACTCAAGAGGGTCTCGATTTCGTGCAAAGAGCTCTCGAGGTTGGATGGAGGCAAGCAGTTCGGGAGCGTGACGACCCCTTTGGCGACTACGGATCTGCCAAACGGCCGTCCTGACTACTGTACTTTCAATTACGCATTTCTCGCTTCGACCGGTCGCGGTCGTCGGCGTTTTCGTCGTTTGCTGAAGATTCTTCCTGACTCTCGAGAGCGCCCGGTCGATGGCGTCGCGAACCCTGACTTGCTGTATCTAAAACTCGTGCGAAGGAAATAATTACTTGACCGCCGTATTAACTTTTATGTGGTGAGCACGATGACCATGTCACAGGATGCATCTCTTCAGATAATGCTTGAGCGCGTACGGGCATTGAAAGAGAAAGACAAGCCCGCGCGGGGAAAGTCGAAGTTTCCCGGTCTTCAAGGAATCAAACCGAGACACTTTTGCTGGATTATCAAGGGTCAGCTCGCAGCATCCGAGCGGCCAGGGGGTGCAACCAAAAGGCATCGCCGCGTGCGACGGGACGAGGAGCTGATCTGGATTCTCGAGTCAGAGATCACTCACATACTTTCACTGCTCCCGGCTACTCATAACATGAAAGCCTATGCCGACTTTGGAATACCAGCGACAAACATCGAGGTTTCGGCGTTTGAGGACCTGAGAGCGAAGCTTCCCCAGATATACGATTTCATTGACGCAAGTCGAGCCAAAGGCGAGGTTTTGTTGGTCCATATGGACGAGTTCAATGACGCCCTTGCAGGCATGTTGGCGGGGTATCTTCTCCACGCGAGCCTCTGCCAGCGAGTACAGCAGGCCACTGCGATCATGGAGCGCATCATCCGACGCCCACTAGGCCCCGACGCACGAGCAGTAGCTGCGCTGGGAAGTCGGTAAGTGTTTGGCAGAAACCGCTTCGTATCGGTACAGCATACACGTCAGGCTCCACCTTCGAAACCTGCAGCCTTCGAAACCTGCGGCCTCTCAGGCGGTTGATGCAACCTTCGATGAGCTAGGGTGTAGATCGCCTTCGACCTCTAGCCTGGGAGTCTCAGGCGGAGACGTTTTCTCGCCGCTCGGGGGCGCAGGGGGTTTGAAAACCACAAATCGGAAGTACACGAGCTTGGCAACCCACACCGAACCAAAGCCAGCCAAGTTGGCCAAGTTGATGTACACGAGGTTCGCAGGCCAAAGCGTGTTGGAAACGGTGATCGCTCCCTGACTCGCCAGAAATCCGGCTACCGATGCCCCAAGGTACTGAACGACTTGCTTTCGCGATGAGGTCTCCGGGTCCGCCCTGAACACCCAGCGCTGCTGGACCCTGAATACAGCCAGAGTGGCGGCCAAAAAGGCGAATGTCTTAGCCACCTGAGGTGCCAGCCCGAGCAGTTTTATTCCCCCGTTCAGGACGGCAAAGTCAATAATTGTTGCTAATACGCTGACGATTCCGTATTTCACAGTTGTCCGAGTGTGATGGTGATTGGAAATCTTCTTTATTTTTTCTTTCATTGCTCCTGTTCGCTATCTCTCCAGAGGGCATTTTTGTGCAAGTAGGGCTACAAGCGGGAGTCGAGGCTACGCCGACCCGCCGCTGAGCACTAAAGGACGGTCGAGTGGAATGTGTGCACAGGAAATCATAGTTCAGGGGTTGAGGCTCACAGGCAATCACGGCGTCACCCCGGCAGAGCGGGCTATGCCTCAACCATTCGAAGTCGATATTGTCGCAGAGACGGAGTCAGCGGACGCTCAGAAATCCGATCGTCTCGAGGACACAGTTGACTACGAGATGCTGTGTGCTCAGGCTCAAAAGGTTATCGCAGGACCCCCTTTTTCACTGCTGGAACGCGTAGCAGCCGAGATTGCAGAGGCCGTCCTGGATTTGGGAGGGATTGGTCGCGTGACTGTCACGGTCAAGAAGCTCCATCCTCCCATGGATTACGCGGTAGCATACACAGCCGCGAGGGTGACGCGACTCGCAAACCATCGAGATTCGACGTACCACGCTTCGATAGCGGCCGATTAGAAATGGATTCATCACGCAGCGAGATTGCCTACAAATCGGTGTACGCCTACGTTTCGCTCGGCTCCAACATGGGAAACAGGCGTGAGTACCTAAGATCGGCCATGCACGAGATAGCCCGATACGACGAAATCGAAGTCGTAGCGGCATCTTCGCTTTACGAAACCTCGCCAGTGGGGGGACCTCTGGGTCAGGGTCCGTACCTGAATGCTGTCGCACTGTTACGGACCCGTTTAGAGCCCGTGAAGCTATTGGAGGTGTGCCAACGAATCGAAGTATCAAACGGCCGACAGAGAGACGTACGCTGGGGTCCTCGAACTCTTGACATCGATATTTTGACCTGGGGGCAAATATCGCTGAGCACTGGCGCTCTGACGATCCCCCATCCCCGTATGTACGATCGCCTGTTCGTGCTGGAACCGTTGCTAGAACTCGGCTTCATAGATGGCGCAGGCCTCGATGAGGAGAGGGCGAATCAAAGATTCTGTGAGCTACGCGCCGACCCGAGCCAGAAGGTCGCAATCGTACAAGATCGGCGCTGGTGGTTTAGGGAAACTCCTGTATAATCGTGCATGACCGTGCTGGATGACCGAGTCCGGCATCCCTTCATGGGAGCTGGAACGGAGGGAGTCCGTGGATCGTAAACGCGAAACCGCTCGTTCGGGCGGTGGACAATTGATCGATGAATACCACGCGGCACGACTGGCCGTAGTGGGAACTGGCAGGGTGGGAAGTACTCTCGCTCGTAGCTTGGCGGGCGCTGGCTGGAACGTCTGCACCGTAATGGGCTCCTCGCCTAGGTCTACTTCCTCGCACCGACTCGCAACCGAGCTAGGATGTGAGGTTGCATCGGGCTATGAGAGCCTACTAGAGAAAGCGGACGTTGTTCTCTTGTGCGTCCCTGACTCGGTCCTGGAAGAGACGGCGACCGCACTGGCGCAGATTTCCGATTGGGGGAACGACCGATCGCAGCGCCGGCTAGTGGGGCACACTTCCGGTTCGCACGGAATCTCAGTGCTGAGGCAACTTGCGTCGCTTGGATGGTCGGTGTTCTCCCTTCATCCCGTCGTATCCATAGCCCATCCCGACTCCGGACCAGAGGTTCTAAAGGGTAAATACGCTGGAATAACCGCATCGCGCGCCGCATTGCCGGTGGCACAGGAGATGGCTGTATCACTCGGGATGATACCTTTCGAGGTCTATGAAGAACACAGGCCCGCTTATCATCTCGCGTGCTCCATGGCTTCGAATTTTTTGGTGACCCTGTTGGCCATAGCAGAGCAGATTACCGAGGGAGTGGGGATAAAGCAGGGTGCCTCCATTTTCGTGCCGCTTGTAGAAAGCACCGTCGCCAACCTGGGAGTGATGTCTCCAATGCAGGCACTTACTGGACCCATTGCAAGAGGAGACGTCCCCACGGTGAGAGCACACCTGGCAGCATTAGAGAAATCTATTCCCCGACTGATCCCCTGTTATCTCGAGTTAGCAACCGCCACCTTAGACGTGGCACGTCTCGACGCTGTGAAACGGGAACAAATGGAGACTCTTATATCCGAGTGGAAACTCCGCGTACTCGACATGGAGACACCAGCGCGGGAAAGTCGCGCCTTGAACGAGGCATCGGCGAGTGGACTCGAGGCTACTAAGGCTTGGCATCGTGGCCGGATTGTTCCGTCTTGAGGAGCCAGGCTCAGCCATGGAACTTCTAGAGACCAAATTGGAGATGACGAAACTCTCGAGATCGTGGAGGCGCGACGGTCTAGAGATCGGGTTCGTGCCAACCATGGGTGCCCTCCACGAAGGACACCTCTACCTGATGCGCCGAGCCCGCCAAGACTGTGATCGCCTGGTCGTATCTGTATTCGTAAATCCCTTGCAGTTCGGTGCGGGGGAAGATCTCGACGCCTACCCCCGCGACCTAGAAAACGATGCTCGGCTTGCCGAAAAAGTCGGTTGCGACGCTCTCTTTGCTCCCAGCGTTGTCGAGATGTATCCGCATAAAGTAGAGACAAAAGTAACCGTGGAAGGACCTTCCCAAGGACTGTGCGGAGGGTCCAGGCCCGGACACTTTGATGGCGTAGCCACCGTCGTTGCAAAGCTATTCAACATCGTCGAACCGGACAGAGCCTACTTTGGTAAAAAAGACGCTCAGCAGCTCGCTGTAGTGAGGAAAATCGTCGACGACCTCGACTTCCCCGTTTCTATCGTCGGCTGCCCCACCGTTAGAGAACCTGACGGTTTGGCGTATTCAAGTCGTAACCAATACCTAAAGAAAGAAGCCCGGACCGCAGCAGTGTGTCTGTTTGGAGGTCTTCTCGAAGCCGCAAAACTACTTGAAAGCGGCGAGAGGCGTGCGGATCGTCTCGAGAAGGCCGTCGCAAGCGTGGTCGACGCTGAGCCGCTAGCGCGTCTCGACTACGCAGAACTTCGTGACTCCACGACAATCGACAAACTCGATAGGGTTCCTGAAAACGGTGAGGCGATCCTGGCAGTCGCAGCATATTTATCGAATCCGGGGCAAGACGCCCCCGCTGCTCGTCTCATCGATAACGTGTTCATACTGTCCAAGGATGGGAGAGTATCGATCGACAAAGGTGTTGTAATATCGGGCTTCGCATCCTTAGCGGAGAACCGGGTGGGATAGGCTGGATGGAGAGGTGCCGCAAGTGACGCGAACCATGCTCAAATCGAAAATCCATAGGGTGACAGTTACCGATGCGAGCCTCGATTACATAGGGAGCATCACTCTCGACTCCACTCTCATGAAGGCAGCGGACATTCTCCCCAATGAACAGGTCCACGTCCTTAATCTGAGCAACGGAGCTAGGTTTGAGACCTATGCAATAGAGGCAGAGGCTGACTCTGGGACAGTATGTGTCAACGGAGCAGCTGCGCGACTCGTCAGCCCAGGAGACAAAGTCATAATCCTTACCTACACGACTCTTTCCGACGAAGCGGCCAAGAAATGGTCGCCCTCGGTCATTTTCGTTGACGAGAAGAACCGGATTGTCGTTACTTCTGGAGGACCCGGAAGCGAATAAAGAAGGCGCATCCCCCACGAGGGCGACTCGGAGAGCGGTCCTTCGCGCATTGTGCGAGGACCTGGTCGGCCATGCCGAGGGGATCTCAATGAGCTCCACAGCAGAGGGGCACGCCCACAACTTGGGCGAATTGATCGAAGATTTTTTCAGTTGTGATCCCACATCTGTTGCGCTTACAAAGCTGATCGACGAATCCGTCAAAGGCAGCATCAATGCCAAGAAGGCAGCCGATCCGACATCGATCAGAGCTGAAGGCGTATTCATAGCAAAAAAGGAGGGGGTATTGGCAGGTACGCTCCCCGCATCCCTAAGTGTTCAGGTCTTGGATACCGACGCCCAAGTGCACTGGGATGTATCGGAAGGCGAGCTATTCAGCCCAGGAGATTCTTTGGGAACGGTAAACGGTTGTTTGCAGGCCCTCCTGTGCGCAGAACGGACCGCTCTCAACTTTCTTTGTCACCTGAGTGGAGTAGCGACGCTCGCAAGAGCTTTTGTGGAAGAAGCTAGAAAGCACAATTCTGAGGTGGTAGTAAGGGACACCAGAAAAACGCTTCCAGGCCTCCGCCTCTTCGAAAAAGAAGCTGTGCGGGCAGGTGGAGCTGCAAATCACCGGATAGGCTTGTACGACGGAATCCTCGTAAAAGACAATCACTTGAGTGCCGCAACGTCGCTTGGCATTTCGCATCGAGATGCTCTTTTTAGCCTAGTAGCTCAATGCAGGAAAAAATTCCCGGCGCTTGTCGTAGAAGTCGAGGCGGATGACGAAACACAGGCCGAGATGGCAGCTGAAGCCGGAGCCGACATAGTCCTCTGCGACAACATGTCACCCGAAGCCGTGAGGCGGGTGGTTGAAGCGGTGAGAGGTCGCGCTAAAGTCGAGGCCTCGGGACGGATCACTTTGGACAACATAGGGAGTTATGCAGCCGCAGGCGCGGACTATATCGCTGTAGGGTCTATCACCCACTCGGCTCCGGCAATAGACATCTCGTTTGAGATTCGAAAGGCGTGGTGCGCCTGATTGTGAGAGTGGAACCAGGAAACGAGTAATGCTCCTTGCTATAGACGTTGGAAACACTCAAACGGTATTGGGTCTCTTTGACGACAAGGCTGTTCGAGACGCCCTAAGAGCACACTGGCGGATATCTACGGAGGAAAGCCGCACAGCTGATGAGCTAGCCCTGATCCTGCGCCAACTTGTCGACTCTGCAGGATTCAGGATCGAAGAAGTCCGCAGTGTCGCTTTGTGCTCGGTCGTCCCAAAGGTAACGGCGTCCTTGAGAGCGGTGTGCGCTAAGCATTTAGGCGTAGATCCTCTGGTTCTCGCTCCAGGCGTAAAAAGCGGCATGCCCATCCTCTACGACAACCCCAAAGAGGTCGGAGCCGACCGAGTTGCCAACGGGGTTGCGGCTTACGAGGAGTACGGAGGGCCTGCAATTGTGGTTGACTTTGGCACTGCCACGACCTTCGATGCCATAAGTAAGGACGGCGAGTACTTGGGAGGGGCCATTGCACCCGGAATTGAGGTTGCCTCAAGAGCTCTTTTCGACGCCGCAGCCGGACTGCGCCGAGTGGAGCTTGTAGCACCAAGACAAGCAATAGGTAGGAACACCACTGAGAGCCTCCAGTCCGGTATCGTCTTCGGGGTAGCCGGGCAAGTTGACTCGATGATCGAGCGGATCCGTAACGAGTTGGACGGAGACGTGGTCACGATCGCCACGGGAGGGTTGGCCCCGTTGGTCATATCCCACTGCAAGCTCGTCCAACACCATGATGCCTTCCTCACACTGAAAGGGCTTGTAATCATTTACAGGCGGAACGGATAGATCTTGGGCTCCGACTCCCTATTCAAGCCGACCACAACCTCTGCCGACCTTAGAGTCCGCTATGCGTCGTTGCAGCCAGATTCCACAACGGGAGATCTGGCGGCAGTTGCCGGGAGAGTGGTAGCGCACAGGGACACAGGCAAGCTAGTCTTTGCCGTGATCAAGGATGGAAGTGGGACGATACAACTTTTCTGTCCTGCCTCTATTGGCGATCCCTCCTTTCGAACAGCCAAAGATTTGATTCTCGGCGACATAGTGGGCGCCGAAGGAGAGGTCCTGACGACCAAAACAGGCGAACTGTCCATACGTCCAGAGAAGCTAGTCCTCATCACAAGGCCCAAACGCCCTCTACCAGGTAAGTGGCACGGTATCACCGACGTCGAGACCCGATACCGGAAGCGCTATCTGGATTTCATTCTCAATGACGATGCCAGGGCTGTCCTAGTCGCTCGGGCAAAAGTGCTCGCCTCAATTAGGCACACGCTGGACCAACAGGGATTTCTCGAGGTCGAAACCCCAATTTTACAGCCACTTCCCGGCGGTGCAGCTGCCCGACCTTTCGTGGCCCGCTACGAGGCTCTCGAGACCGATGTTTACCTGCGCGTAGCTCCCGAGCTTTACCATAAGCGAATCCTCGTGGGGGGAATCGAGCGCATTTATGAAATCGGACGCTGCTTTAGAAACGAGGGGATCTCCACTCGCCACAACCCAGAATTCACCATGCTCGAGGCCTACATGGCTTATGGAAATTACAAGGACATGATGGTACTCACCCAGAAGCTGGTAGCAGACGCAGCCACGGCTTGCACTGGCAAAACCAAGATAGAGTACCGCGGCATGACAATAGACCTTGCTGCCCCATGGAAAGAGGTCCCCATGCTCGACCTAGTAGCCGAGGTATCGGGCATGGAGTTTGGTCCGGAAACCCCAGTAGAAAATGCGCAAGCCGCTGCCCGCTCCCTCGGCCTTGAAGTCGATGAGTCCTGGGGCGTAGGAAAGCTCGCCTTTTATATCTACGACAAAGTCTGCGAGAGCAAACTCGACAAACCTACCTTCGTAACGGGATTTCCGGTCGAGGTAAGTCCTCTAGCCAAACCATCACCGGAAAATCCGTGGATAGCAGAGCGATTCGAGGCGGTCATAGCCGGACGCGAGCTAGTAAATGCATTCAGTGAGCTTTCAGACCCTGACGAGCAGGCAAGGCGCTTACAAGAACAGGCACGGAAGAGGGCTGCTGGCGACGAGGAAGCAATGGTTTATGACGAGGACTTCGTCACGGCTCTTGAGTATGGGATGCCTCCTGCAGGTGGATTGGGAATGGGCATTGATCGTTTGGTGATGCTGTTGACGAATAGCACCTCGATACGCGAGGTAATAGCCTTTCCTCAGTTGCGCCCCGAGCGACAATAGGAAGATGCGGCAGCCAGTATCGCCGTAGAAAGCATCCAATACTTCTAAAAACATTCCTCGGAGCCCCCATCACTCCTCTGGTCTCGCTAAAATACTGCTGACCGATCGGAGGAGGCAGAGTGCCAGCTAGAGTCAGTATCGCCCTGGGGCAACACGTCAACATGTACCACTCCTACAGGGGTGACAATCCGCAATCCGAGGACGGGTTCGGCATCGATATCCAAGTGATCACTCAGACACTAAACCACCTGGAGCGTTACCCAGAAGTTCCACTTGATTGGGACTTCGACTGTTTCGAAACGCTTTCAGAACGCATCCCCCATCATGCTCCGGAACTGCTGACCCGGATCAGGACCCGGATCGCTGGAGGAGACAAGGTACGCCACATGGGTTGGGCAGGAGAGGCGATTGCGTGGTGCACTGACGACGAGTTCGTGGCGTCAATAACCAAATCTCGCGCCGTGATAAAAGAGGTGCTAGCCGATGACCCCGTCGATGGCATCTACCCCCAAGAATGCATGGTTACTCCAGACTTTCCAAGAATGATGACTCGAGCAGGCCTGCGATGGGTCAGCCTCTTCTACTCGGCCACTTCTTTTACTGCGTTCCGGCGCGAAGTTCAACTGACCCCGACACAACAATTCAATCCTTTGCGTTGGGTAACTCCGGACGGCTCGTGGGATGTGATTCTTCTCCCTATGTACCACCACGGGGATGTCTATGACCATGGGAGCTTGCGTGGCTTCGTGGACTGGATCCATAACAACGCAGAAGATGAAGCCCTCCTATATCTGTGCTTCGATGCAGATTCGCCTACGTGGCCCGCTCTCATTGCCCAACAGCTTCCTGAAGTGATCGATCTTCCATATGTGCGGTTCACTACGGCAGAACAGTACTTGGCATCGACCGATCCTGTGGCTACCGTCACTTTGACAAAAGACCTAGCGGATGGTGTATTTGACGGGTTCGGTTCGTGGTCGGAGAAGCCGCTAGCTTTCGAGCTTTTTACCACGGTGATGAGAGCCCGTCGACGTGACAACGTGGGCGCTGTTTACGATCCGGAGTCACGAAAGATTCGGGATGTTCACAGCGAGCTGGTGGAGAAAAAGCTTCGGCTCCTTGCAACCACACACTTCGGGCTCGCATCTCCGCACTTGCACCCCGACCGGGTCGCTTCCGCACGGCGAGCTGCTACCGAGCTAGAGGAGGTGTCCCGTAGAGAAGTCGAGGCTGCGAGGAATGGGAGCCGTGTCAAGCCCGGATTGGTAGCCAACGTGTGCAACGCCACCATCCGCACCGGCGACGGTATGCCTCTTCCTCCCCTAGCTCGACGCCGCATTCCCCGCCTTCCCAAGGCGGTAGGAACTCCAGACGGTCTCGCCACCGCCGCCGTCACTTTCGAGCTTATGGAAGACGGGCGGCCCGGGCCAGTAGTGTTGAGCGGCGTCCAAGTGGCAGGGTCCGGATGGCTGCGCTCTGGTTTTTTGGCCTCGGGAGTCCTTGCGGAAGCGCGTTTGGAACACGCGGTCGTCGACGGTGGGATCCGCCTGAGCGGTCCTTACCTGTGGCCCGATGGCTCGCCGGCAGGAGGAGGATGCGAGTTCACGCTGAGCGCTAGGGGAATCGCTCCGGTCCTTAGAGTCGATGTGAGGTGCGAGTTTCCTCAAGTTGAGGGTCTCACCGAAGTGTACCCGGCTGCCATATCTCCCGCCGTCGTAGGGCTTCCCCTCTATGTTTCGAGGTATACCTTCACTGACAAAATATTTACCTACGAGATTTTTGAGCCGACGGAAGCACTCAACAACCATGTCACCAACGGATGGGTTGCGATAAGCGATGGCTCTGTAGGTATGGTCATAGCTTTCGACACTACAGCTCTGGCCGGAGGGGCTTGTATGCCAATGAGAATAGATGAAGTAGAAGACGGGTTGGCGCCCCTCATCTCGGCATTTGGCACTTTGTGGGGAGAGCAGCCCTATCACTTCCCTGAATGGAGCGGCGGAACAGGGGAAGGACAGAAAATCGTCACCCAGGTAGGTCCCCAATTTAGGCCGTCGGCACCGGCATATGCTGGTGAGACACTTCGGTTCCGATTGGGAATACTTGGGTTCCACGGTGCAGTGCCGCCGGAGGAAACGGTCGAGTATGCACTAGGGGTATCCTTCCCTCCGGAGGCTCTCGGGTAAGGTGCACAAATGCACGGGCTCTAGACACCGTGCCCCTGTAGAGCTCTAGGTTGATCACACCAACCCCTCCTCGGGAAGCCGCCCAAGGATGAACTGTTCCAAACCTGAGAGCACAGTAACCACTGGCGACTCTCCAAGAGATCGCAACAGTTCATGGGCGCGCTGGAGCTCCAAAAGAGCGCGCTCTAGTGCCCGCTTCGTAGCGCCCGTACCGAGGAGAATCCTCCGTGCTTCATCGACGAAGCTTTCGATCTCAGTTGGAATATCGTAGCGGCGGCCTCCGTCGTCGCCCACGCGGACGAGAGCATGCTGTTCTTTCGCTACCCGTATGCGATCCAATAGCTCAGCCAGTCGCTTTGAGGAGTCGCCTCCCACCTCGAGGGCGTAGATGACCGGCAGAGTGTAGGTCCCTTCTATCATGTCGAGTCCTACAGGTTTACCTAGTCTTTGCGAGTCTCCCACGATGTCGAGAATATCGTCGACTACCTGAAACACCACACCCATACGATTGCCATACTCCGACAGTGTGTCGATGTCGTCCTCACTGATCGCCGCCACGATCCCTCCCAACGCTAAAGACGTGGAGATTAGGGAGGCTGTCTTGTTGGCTACGATCTCCATGTATCCATCGACATCGGCATCAAGATCGTAGGCCCGGGCCAATTCCAGCATCTGTCCGTAGACAATGGTCCCCAGGGTGCGTGCTAGAAGTTCGGAAGCTCGCTTACCCAGACGAGCGCCGATCTCTGATGCCCGAGCGAGCACGAAGTCGCCCGCTAGAATTGCTACCGAATTGCCCCAGTTGGCATTGACGCTGCTCTTTCCCCTTCGTGTCGGAGACTCGTCGATGACATCGTCATGGTAGAGGCTGCCTACATGGATGAGCTCGACAGCAACGGCGGCATCGATGGCCGGCTCGCTAATCGGACCCCCCAAGCGCGCCCCCAACAGAGCGAGAAGCGGTCGGACTCGCTTACCGCCCGCTTTGGCCAGATAAGAAATGATTTCCGAGTTCAATGGATCCGGGACGCGCGTCGCCTCGAGGATTTTTTCCTCTACCTGCCTTAGAGCTACTGCAACCTCGGGAAGCGCATCGAGGGCCGGATACGATGACTCTGAGGACACTTTGAAGTTATCTCCGAATTCCAATCCGACAATTGCTGGGCCTCTTTGCGATGGCCCTCAAGATACCCACGTAATTTAGAGCCTCAGGCCTGCTAACTACTAGCCAGATCCGCGGGGTACCGCCTTTGACCTCAAGCAATGAGGGACGATCGGCCCTTGGTCAAAAGCGTTTAGGTGTCGATAGCAATAATCGACAGTAGATATTTGTTGTCGATTCAGTGAAGTCCCATGAGGACTCAAAGTTTTATGAAAGGAAGTTCTAATCCGAATTTAGTGAACAGGGGCCCGTCTATAATGCGGGGAGTACCGCCTCTTCGAGGCAGGGGTTGGCCCCTGTCGAGGTAAGGGAGGAAAAGTTGTTCGAGCGCTTTACCGAGCGGGCGAGAAGAGTAGTTGTGCTAGCCCAAGAAGAGGCGCGTCTTCTCAACCACAACTACATCGGTACCGAGCACCTTTTGCTGGGACTCATACACGAGGGCGAGGGTGTCGCGGCCAAAGCTCTCGAGTCGTTGAACATTCGACTCGAGGACGTGAGGCACGAGGTCGAAGAGATGATTGGTCACGGCGCCAACGCACCCTCGGGTCACATTCCGTTTACTCCTCGGGCAAAGAAGGTGCTTGAGCTTTCTCTTCGTGAGGCTCTACAGCTTGGGCACAACTACATCGGTACAGAACACATCCTTCTAGGGCTGATCCGCGAGGGCGAGGGAGTTGCCGCTCAGGTTCTTCAGAAGCTGGGTGCGGACCTATCGAGGGTGCGCCAGCAGGTTATCCAACTGCTCTCAGGCTACGGGGCTACAAAAGAGGCCACAGCCGGAGAAGCGCCCTCGGCTGGAAGCCCCGTATTGGATCAGTTCGGGCGGAACCTTACTCAGATGGCCCGAGAAGGCAAGCTCGACCCCGTGATCGGCAGAGAGCGTGAGATTGAGCGAGTGATGCAGATCCTCTCTCGGCGCACCAAGAACAATCCTGTTCTCATAGGCGAGCCCGGCGTTGGCAAGACCGCCATTGTCGAAGGGCTCGCTCAGAGAATAGTGAACAAGCAGGTCCCGGATCTGCTCGAGAACAAGCAGATATACACGCTTGACTTGGGCGCTTTAGTGGCAGGAAGTCGTTATCGCGGCGACTTTGAGGAGCGCCTAAAGAAGGTCCTAAAGGAGATAAAAAGCCGAGGCGACATAATTCTATTCATAGACGAGCTGCACACCCTTGTCGGTGCCGGTGCTGCCGAGGGCGCAATAGACGCCGCCTCCATCTTGAAACCGATGTTGGCTCGAGGTGAGCTTCAGACAATTGGGGCCACAACGCTCGACGAGTACCGCAAGCATTTGGAGAAGGATGCGGCCCTCGAGCGACGTTTTCAGCCTATAAAGGTTGAGGAGTCCACAGTCTCGCACACCGTAGAGATCCTCAAAGGTCTTCGAGACCGATACGAGCAACACCACCAGGCAAAGATTACCGACCGGGCGATCGTGGCTGCGGCCAACTTGGCTGATCGCTACATTGCAGATAGATTCCTGCCAGACAAGGCGATAGATCTGGTAGACGAGGCCGGAAGTCGCTTGAGGCTGCGCCGTATGTCGATGCCCGAGGAGTACAAAGAGCTCGAGAGCAAGATTTCTGCTATCCACAAAGAAAAAGAGCGCGCTGTCGAGCAGCAGGACTTCGAAGAAGCAGCAAGGCTCAGGGATGAAGAAAAGAAGTTTCTCGAAGAGAAGGCGGCTAAAGAAGAGGAGTGGAAGAAGCAGGGGATCGATCTCTTTGACGTAATAGACGAGGAAGAGATCGCCGAGGTCCTCTCGCAGTGGACGGGCATTCCGGTGTACAAGCTGACCGAGGAGGAGACCGCAAAGCTCCTCCGAATGGAAGAGGAATTGCACCATCGCATAATCGGCCAGAACGAGGCCATCGAGGCCGTATCAAAAGCCATACGCCGCACCAGAGCGGGGCTCAAAGACCCTAAGAGGCCTGCTGGATCGTTCATCTTTCTGGGTCCATCGGGAGTCGGCAAGACCGAGACCGCCAAAGCTCTCGCCGAATTTCTCTTCGGGGATGAGTCCCATCTGATACAGCTCGACATGAGCGAGTACATGGAAAAGCACACGGTCTCGCGCCTGGTCGGATCCCCCCCAGGATACGTGGGTTACGAAGAGGGAGGGCAGCTTGCCGAGGCGGTTAGGAGAAAGCCGTTTTCGGTGGTGCTCTTTGACGAGATTGAAAAGGCCCACCCAGACGTCTTCAACACGCTGCTGCAAATCCTCGAGGATGGTCGACTCACCGATGCTCAGGGACGGACGGTCGACTTCAAAAACACGATCATCATCATGACGTCGAACCTGGGCACGTCTGATCTGAGGAAAGTAGCGCTCGGCTTCCAAAAAGCCGATGGCCAGGTCAGCTACGAGAAGATGAAGGAGCGCGTGCACGAAGCGCTGAAACGCGCCTTCAAGCCAGAGTTCTTGAACCGCATTGACGAGATCATCGTCTTTAGGGAGCTGACACCCGACGAAGTAAAACAAATCGTCGACTTGATGATCGTGAGAGTGAAAGACCAGCTCGCTAGCCAGGACATTGGCCTTGAGCTTACGGATGCGGCGCGCTCTTTCCTTGCAGAGAAAGGGTTCGATCCTCAGTTAGGAGCACGGCCACTCCGACGTGCAATACAAAGGCTTGTAGAGGATCCGCTCTCGGAGAAGGTGCTGTGGAAAGAGTTTTCGGCAGGCGACACTGTAGTTGTCGATGTCGAAGGCGAAGGGGAAGACCGCAAGATCACACTGAAAAGCTTGGAGTCGGTAGGCAATCCCGTCGAGAAAGGCGGCACCGAGGGAGCGCATGGTCCGGTTCCGGTGGGGGGTACTTCTGCAGGCAGCAACGCTAACGGGAGCAGCGAACCGTCGTCGGACTGAGCCTGCCCTTTGCGTTCGCTCAGTTATACTTCCACCATCTAAGGGGTCACAAGAAAATCCCCCACTCTTACAACTCGGGAGGTAGCGGTGTCGTATAGGAAGATACTCGCAGGTGTCGACGGGTCGCCCACATCTCTTAAAGCCGCTCAGCGAGCCGTGGAGCTGGCGAAAGAAGTCGGGGCCAAAGTTACCTTGATATCGGTGGGAGAGCACGGTCGCAAGTATGTCTCCGATGCATCCGATCGTTTCGAGGGATCTGGAGTGCACATCGACACGATAGTGGACACCGGAGACCCCGCCGACGTCATCTTAGAGACCGCCCAAGATGGCGACTACGACCTAATAGTCGTTGGGAACAAAGGCATGAGTGGCGTGAACCGCTTCCTCCTCGGGTCCGTTCCCTCCAAGATCAGTCACCACAGTCCTTGCGACGTCCTTATCGTGCATACGACGGGGTGACTCGCTCCACCAAAGAAGCTGGACCGAGGTTTGATCGTAGATGGCGTCGCAAAAAGACATTGCCGTAAAACGGTAGGGTCTGTCGCCGCAGCGGGCTGAGCCCTACATTATCATCTTGTCACGGCTGAATTCGACGGCTACATCGACGGCGCGCTTTTGCCCGCTTGTAGTATTTCTTGCATCGACTGTTCTACTGTTCGGCTGCAAATCTAAGGTGAGCGCTGTCGTTGAGGTCGGGCCAAGCGGATCATCGGATGTCACTCTCGCATTCTTCGCAGACAAAGAGGCTGCGGACGTGTCAAAAAAGGTGACTGGCAAACCCCTTCTTTCCATGCTCGACTTCCAGCCCCTCACCGCAACCGGGTGGTCATTCCTGTCGACATCGTCATCCTTGCTTCGGCCTCGATGGGTGACGGACTCCGTTGTTCTGTATCGACGCGTGAACAGACCCCAGGAACTTTCTTCGGCGCTAGCATCGATTGCGGTCGGCGGTGCTCCCGTTTTCGATGGATTTGAGCTGGAATCGAGAAACCGCGTTCTTTTCAAGACCTACACTTTGAAGGGGACCGTCCGCCTCCCTTCGTTGGAAGTACTACTTCCCCCACTGCCTTCGGCGCTCAGCGACACGATTTTCAAGCAAAAAACACCTGAGACGAGCCCCCAGGAGCCTTCGGGTCCACCACTGGAGCTCGAGATCGAGGTGCGGATGCCAGGAAGGGCGTCGGTTCTCAGCAGCTACACCGAAGCTCGCGCTACCGGTTTTGTTTGGCGTGTCATGCCAGGAGAGACTCGAGAAGTCTTCATTCGATCCGAAACACTAGAGACAAGCCGGATCGCGTTGTGGTCTTTGAGCTTCGGCTCCGGCGTAGTGGCGGTGGCCTTTTACATTGCCGCCCGCCGGCGCAGGGCCTCCACGTCCTTGAGGACGTAATACCTGCCCCTCCGCTCCAAGAACCCCATCGAAGCGAATGACGACAACGCCCGGTTGACACCCTCTCTAGTCGCTCCGATCATAGCCGCCAGCTCTTCTTGAGTAAGCGGGATGCGGATCCGTACCCCCTCGGCGGTTTGCGTCCCCTGAGTTTCGCCCAACTCTAATAGACGCTTCGCTAGCCGGCCCGGAACGTCCAAGAAGGCAGCGTCCGCCACTGCCTCGTCCGCCTTGCGCAGCCGTGACGCAAGAACTTTTAGTAGTTCCCACCCAACCGTCGGATGCTCAAGAACAAAGGATCTGAGAGAAGCAGCCGAAAGCATGTACAGCTCCGTGGGTTCTGCGGCTCTTGCCTCTCCCGATCGTGGCTTGCCGTCCAAGGCCGATAGTTCTCCGATAACGTCGAAGGGGCCCAGTAGGGCGACCTGCACCTCCCGTCCGTCCACCGATCTAGTCAGAATTCGGACAGCACCAGAAGCGATTATGTAAAGGTAAGAACCGACCGAACCCTCCAGAAATAAAGTCTCTCCGGCTCTCAGGCGCTTCCTCTTGAGCAGCTTCGCAAGCTTCGCTAACTCCGATGAAGACAGCTGTGAGAACAGGGGGACCTTTACTAGAAGGTCGACAACCTCCGCCGATAATTGCTTCGATTCAGTCATCACTCCTACACCAACTGCACTCAAGAGGAGGGCTCGATTGGCGGGCGCGTGGCAAGAGGCCCGTCGAGCATAATAGGTTTTTGTTCGCCGCGCTAGCGATTCCTCTACTCCCTTCATTCCAATGAGACGTATCCAAATTTCCCGGGGAACTTTGTGAAGATTTTCACAGAACCCACGGGCATTAAGGCTCATAGTTAAAGGTGTGACGCGGAAATACAGCTGTCGTTTCCCCGGCGACAGCGCGTGTTCCCCGGAGACCCCGCCTCCCCGGCGGAAAAGAAAAAGACCTCTCCGAGCGCACCGCCGCCGCTCCCCGGCACCTTTGGCGGCGGTGCGCACTTTTTTTCACGCTTTTTGCGTATCACGCTTTTGAAGCACCTCATTTGTCGCTTTGTCGGTGCAGCGCCATTACTAGTCGTATTGCCGCAATCGCTTTGTTTAGTGACCGCTCTTCGGCTTTTTACTTACCAGCAACTCCCAGGTCACAGCGGTCGCAGTGGAATCCCCTGATAGATACTGGTATCGTCAAATGTGAAAAATTGCTTGGTTTCCGCATCTTGATCCACTTGGGCGAATTACGGGTTGGAGATTCCGAGGTCACACGAGGTCACATATGGGATACAAAATCGGAGACAAGGTCGTATATCCCCATCACGGGGCCGCCGTAATCCAGAAAAGAGAGCGGCGCGTACTGGACGGAAAACGCCGTAGCTATCTGGTCCTGAGGCTTGCATCTTCGGACCTGACCCTTATGGTTCCAGAGGACAAAACGGAAGACATCGGGATTCGCCAAGTCATCAGCAAGGAAGATGTCAAAAAAGTCTTCAAGGTTTTCAAACAGCCCGACAACTCCCCTTCGACTAATTGGAGCCGCCGGTACAAAGCCAACATTGAAAAGCTGAAGTCTGGCGACGTATTCGAGGTCGCCGAGGTTGTCAGGAACCTCGCGATTCGGGACAAAGAGAGAGGGCTTTCGACCGGAGAGCGGCGCATGTTTTCGAGAGCCAAGGAGATATTGGTTTCGGAGTTGTGTTTCGCCCTTAACTGTGACCCGGAGCAGGCAGAGCGAGAACTGGAAAAGCACCTTCCCTGAGTGTTTATTCTCCCCCTACTAACTTGCATATGATTACTGATCCCGAGAGTCTGGCCTGCCCGTGTTTGTCGCTGGCTTCTAGCCGTTCCGAACCATCATTAGAGCAAAAGCAGTATTTTTCGGTGAGACTCCCCCCAGGCGGAGCGAGACCGAGCGTCTTCTTCTTTCAGTCTATGGATAGAAGGAGGATCATTTATCCAGAAGGGTGCAAGCCTCGATAACAGCTGAGGCTACACTTTTTCTGTTAGCAATTATTGGCGGTCACAAGCCAGGAGCAGGGCCGCCAGGCGCCAGGGATATATGCGGCAGGGACCGCGAGCTATGTTCGTCGAAATCGTACGATTGTTCATCATTATCGCCCTCACGGCGCTTGGGCTTGCAGTGAGCCAGCGGATCCGCGTCCCGGAGGAGGGCTCGCACGCTTCCCGCTACTTTACGATCGTTCTTGGGGCCGCTATAGGCTACGTGCTCGGAGGCGTCGTCGGAAGGTTTCTAGATCGGTTTTTTGGAACCGTAGAAAGGCGTATTGACGAGTCCAATCCTGGCCAGCTGTTCGCCGGATTCATTGGCGCCTTAGTAGGAGCGCTTTTTGGGATCGTAGCGTCTATTCCAGCGTTTTTTCTCGCGCCCTGGTGGGTGGCATATCCGGTAGCAGCGTTCCTGATGTGGGTGGGTGGATCTTTCGGTTTCCGAATTTTCTCTCGTAGATCGGAGGCTTTGCTCTCGATGGCGGGACTGTCGTCTAAGCCTTACGTCAGAGCCTCGTCGTACCATACAGTAGGTGACCCCAACTCGTTTCTTCTTGACACCTCGGCCCTTATAGACGGCCGAATACTCGACATTGTCCAATCTGGTTTTTTACGGGGTACATTCCTCGTTACTCCTGCTGTCCTTGAAGAGCTACAGGGTCTTGCCGATGCAGCCGACTCCGGGCGCCGGCGTAAAGGGAGGCGCGGTCTTCATGTCCTAGAGCTACTTCGGGAACAACCCCGTGTCGACGTGCTGGTTTTGGATGAGGACGTGCCTCAGCACCAGGATGTAGACGCCAAACTTCTGTCACTCGCTCGAGACATGCGGATCAGCCTGGTGACGACCGACTCCAATCTCCAACGCGTCGCCGAGCTCCAGGGAATCACGGTTCTAAATCCAAACAGGCTCGCTACGAGCCTCAGGCCTTCCAAGTTGCCGGGGGACGTCATGGTTCTCGCCATCAAGAAGGAAGGCGAGCAGCCCGACCAGGGGGTTGGGTATTTGGACGACGGCACCATGGTAGTGGTGGAGCACGCCGCTAGCGCGGTTGGGTCCGAAATCGAGGTCCAGATAACTTCGTCCACCCAGACGTCGAGAGGGCGCATGCTTTTCGCCATCCCTACTAGCCGCACCGAAGCGGGTGTCCAGGCCGATGCGGGCGAGCGCTCCTCCGGTGAGACACGTTCGACAGTCCACTGAAATCCAGTGAAGGTAGCACTTGTCATTGCCGCCGCCGGCGAGTCAGCGAGACTCCCTGGCTCAGAGCCCAAGCAGTTCCGGCCGCTGTTTGGGTTGCCCCTAGTGGAGTGGACGCTGAGAAAGGCTACAGATATAGAAGCCGTGGGCGCGGTCATAACGGTCGTCCCTCCTGGATGGCAAAAGTGGCTGGAATCGGCAAAAATCTTCGGCCTTCGCGATGCAGGCCTTGCTTGTTACGTGGTAAGGGGGGGCAAAAACCGTTACCAATCAGTTCGGATCGGGTTGGAAGAGGCAGTACGGCGAGGCTTCAGTGCCGCTTTAGTGCACGACGCCGCCCGCCCGTTCGCCTCGGTGGATTTGTTTCAGCGGGTAGCCTTACAGCTAGAGGCGGGAGCCCTTGCAGTTGCTCCCTCTATAGCTATGAGCGATACGGTGAGGCTAGTACAGGAGGGCGGGGTCGTCTCGACCGTTCCTAGAGAACTACTAAGGCGGGTCCAAACTCCCCAGGGACTGATAATCCCAGAGGTGCTCAAGGCTTTCGACTCTGTGACTTCGCTTTCGAAAAGCCTTCGCTCAATCGAGCCCACCGACGACGTTGCGATGGCCGAAGCTGCCGGGTTGGACGTTCACCTTGTTGAGGGTGAAGCACTAAACCTCAAGATCACCTACGAGGAAGATTGGGCTGTGGCAGAAGCTCTGGTGGCCCAGGGAGTGGTGCCACTTCCTTCGGGGCAAGCCGAGGCTCGGCTTGCTTCTAAACAAGTGCGCTCTGCCCCCGTACCCCACCGGGCGCTTTGCGGAGTAGGTTTCGATGCCCACAGGCTAGAAAGTGGAATTCCTCTCGTATTGGGTGGTGCGAGACTGGCATATCCAAAAGGACTTCGTGGTCACTCTGACGGAGATGTAGCTTCGCATGCTGTGGCCGACGCACTGCTGGGCGCAGCAAGACTTGGGGACATCGGTATTCTGTACCCGTCCTCCGACCCAAGAAACAAAGGGCGCAAGAGCACAGAGTTTCTCGAGGAGATTTGTGGAATGCTTCGTCAACAATGTCTGGAGCCGTACTTCGTGGATGTCACCGTCATAGCCGAGGAGCCGAAGATCGCCCCTCATGCGGCCGATATAGCTAGCTCCCTTGCCAGGGCGCTCTCTATGGATATCTCCTCGGTGTCTGTAAAGGCAACCACTACGGACGGGCTCGGCATTACCGGACGCGGAGAAGGTATAGCGGCGTTAGCCACGGCGGTTCTCCGTCCGTGTGATGCGAAATCTTTTGAGATTAGCGAGGCCGAATGAGGATCTACTCCACTCTCGCTCGGGAAAAAGTAGAGTTTCTCCCTCGAGAGGAGGGGAAGGTCGCTATGTATGTCTGCGGACCAACGGTGTACGACGCCCCCCACTTGGGCCACGCACGCTCCGCGCTCTCGTTCGACGTCATTCGCCGATATCTCGAGTACCGCGGCTATGACGTCTCGTTTGTGATGAACTACACCGACGTCGACGACAAGATAATCCAAAGGGCTTCCACGGAGGGAGTTACGGCCAAAGAAATCGCGAACCGCTACATCGAAGTGTGGAACGAATCGATGGCTGCCCTTGGGATAGAGCGGCCCACGATTGCTCCGAGGGCCACAGAACACATCGACGGCATGATCGAGATGATTTCGGAGCTGGTCAAGTCGGGTCACGCTTATGCCGTGGAAGGCGACGTGTACTTCTCTATCGAAACCTACCCGCGCTATGGAGAGCTTTCTGGAAAGAACATAGAGGAGCTGAGAGCCGGGGCCAGAGTCGAGCCCGGAGAGAATAAACGACACCCCCTCGACTTTGCTCTATGGAAAAGCTTCGAAGGAGATCCGTCTTGGGACAGTCCGTGGGGCAAAGGTAGGCCTGGCTGGCACATCGAGTGCTCCGTCATGTCGCTGCGGTTCCTAGGAGATGGATTCGACATCCACGGGGGTGGGCAGGATCTCGTTTTTCCCCATCACGAAAACGAGAGAGCCCAGGCCGAAGCCGCAGGACACACCTTCGCACGGGTCTGGATGCACGCCGGCCTTGTCAACCTAGGCGGCGAGAAGATGGCCAAATCCACGGGTAACTACGTTACTCTCGCGGAGGCTTTGACTAGGCACCGCCCTGAGGCCTTCAGAATGCTAACCCTCCGATCCCACTACCGAAGCCCACTAGATTTCGGGGCAGATCAGATCGAGCAGGCCGAGGCTGCCCTCGCTCGCATAGAAGACTTTTATTTCAGGGCCAGTAGCGCCACGACAAGCCATGAGAGCAAGTCCGAGACGCACGATGTCCCTCCTCGCATTCGAAGCCAGATCGACAGCTATCGCAAAGCGTTCACCTCAGCTATGGACGACGACTTCAATACTCCTGCAGCCTTGGCAGTAGTATTCGAAGTTATAAAGGCTGGAAACCACGACATCAACTCCGGATCAGGACATTCCGTCAAAGAAGCATACGCATCCCTCGTGAGCGAGCTTCTGTCATCGGTAGGACTCGATCTTGATCCGACATCGGCAAGAAGTACGAGTCATAGAGCCGACATTTCGGATCGACTCGTAGAGACAGTTTTGGAACTGCGGGAATCTCTACGTGCAGCGAGGATGTTCGATCTGGCAGATAAGGCTCGGGCACGCCTCGAAGAGCTCGGCGTGTCCGTGGAGGATACACCTTCTGGGCCACGGTGGCGATGGTCACGTGGAGATTGACTCCTGCCAGAGAGCGAGGAGTTGCGCCTGCGATGGCCAGCAGGTGCGTGCTTCGGTGTGCTGGTGTAGCTCAGTCGGTAGAGCAAGCGACTTGTAATCGCTAGGTCGTCGGTTCGACTCCGACCACCAGCTCGGTCTGGAAAACTCAAGGGTGCGCGCGAGTCAAGTTCTTGCCGACATCAACACATCGCGAGATACTTCCGATCTATGGGCCGAAATTCAAGTGTTGACTCTGAAACCGAGAACGCGATAGACACCTCTAGCGATTTTTCTCGAGCGTTGCAGATTTCAGCATGGGCACGGTATCTCCCCACTATTGGAAGGGGTCTAATATTCTCGGCGCTTGCACCTCTTCTGAGAAACGTGTCTCAAGCTTGGGAACGGAAATATCCGACCCTCTTCGAATTAGCCGAGAGAGCTCAGGTATCGCTGCAGCGGGCGGCGACCTGCTCGGGTGTGATGTTCTCGATCAACCAGGGAATACCGCTGTTCGTTCATGCTGGTACCTACGAGACGGCCAGCTATGGCCTTCAAAGCTACGAACCGTTTACGAGGGAGATTTTTACCTACCTTGTAAAGCCGGGTGCTCGGGTCTTGGACTTGGGCGCTCAGTTTGGGCTCTATACGATCCTGGCCGCCCGTAAAGCCAAAGGAGGACAAATCGTAGCGTTCGAGCCGGAGCCCCAGAATTTCGCTCTCTTACAACTCAACGTTCGCTTCAACAGGGTGGCCGAAAGAGTTGTAGCACACCGTCTAGCGGTTGGCGAAAGGGCATCCATTGTCGACTTGTTTGTCTATGAGGACTCCGACTCTCATTCCATCCACAGACACCCCGAGGCCAAAGTCAGAGCCGTTCTCCGACAAGACGTCGTCTCGATAGACGAGTTTCTAGGCGTACCCACCTTCGACCTTATAAAGATGGATATAGAGGGTCACGAGCCGTATGCAATCAAAGGCATGCAAAAGACTCTAGAAAAAAGCGACGACGTTGTTCTCATCTGCGAGATGGCCCCGGAGTATCTGAAAAGGGCGGGCGTAGACCCGGGTGATTTTTTAGCACAGCTGTCTTTTTTGGGTTTTGATCCTAAGTTCATTGACGAAGAAAAAAGGGTGGTCCGCGCTATCGATCCCGAATTCCTGACCGAGGGGCATCCTGGTAGAGCCGCAAACCTACTGTGTAGACGTAGATAGATACCCCGCAACTCTGTGGTACGGAGTATATATGGGACGATTGCATGATGGCAGCCCCACCCTATTTGGAAGCACTTCCGCGTCCTAATGCGTATTCCCAGCGTGGATAATGAGTCTGGAAAACGTGGCGGAGTGACTGCGGGCCCGCGTACCTGCGCTGTACGGTTTGCACTCGTACCGGCAGCCGTCGAGGCGTTGCGGCAGCTGCCATCCGGGCGCTACAAAAAACGGTGTCGCCCTCAACGTCCCGACCGGCGACAACAACGCGGTGACGCCAGTGATCGCCGACAAGGTTGGGCTGGAGACCCGCGGCTTGCTCCGGGACAGCGTTGTTGAGAGGGCCGTCACGGCGGCCCACTTTTGGAAAAGGGCTAAGCCCCGTCGGCGGGGTCCCGAGTTTGCCTGCTAAGCCTGGCTTCCAGCCGGTCCAATCGGGCCAGGACCTCCTCCACCGGGGTAGGGAGACGGGGGATCACGGTGATGGTCCCACTTGTCTCCAGAACCACCTGGTCGCACTCCTCCACCGAAGAGATTCCCTGGCGACGGATCGCGGCTAGCAGCTCGTCCTCAGTTATCAGCTCGCGGCGCAAATTCTCGGGAATAACCCGACCATGCCGGACCAGCCAGACGGGACCTCCTTCCAGCCTGCGCTCTAGG